>JBDKSB010000004.1 GCA_039683095.1 Acidobacteriota bacterium
CTCGTC
Source organism: Acidobacteriota bacterium (assembly GCA_039683095.1). Taxonomy (NCBI): domain Bacteria; kingdom Pseudomonadati; phylum Acidobacteriota; species Acidobacteriota bacterium. The sequence continues at coordinate 7 of JBDKSB010000004.1, forward strand.
AGGAGCGTCGAGCGGTTAAAGGAGTCGACCGACGAAAGCTCGCACGAAGCCAACCGCCTTTCCGCGAGGATAAAGAACCTTACCTGGGCCCTCGTCGTGATCGGGTTTGTTTCGGTCGCGCTGGCCCTCTATGCTCTTTTCTGCTAAGGGGGGGTGTCGGCTTTTTTTGTCGGCTTTCGTGACGGGTCTGGCCCTAAAAAGGACTTACTTCCCCTGAATCCCGCTTACTTGGTTTCCGTGCCTTCCTGTGCGTGGAAGTCGTTGACCTGTGAGAGTTTTCTCGGGGGAACAGGGAGAATAAGAAGAGCGCGCCCGGCCAGATTCGAACTGGCGACCTGCGGATTCGAAGTCCGACGCTCTATCCAGCTGAGCTACAGGCGCGCAGCAGCCTCATTCTAACACAATCTCTCGTCGGGGACGGACGGCGAAGGCCGGGGCCAAAGGCCCCTCCCCTTCTCGTGGCCCGCAAGACGGGCGCGAAGGATCCCCAGCCCAATGCGAAACGACCGCGCGGTCCCGCTCCGCACCGGCGGTCCGGTCCGTCTAGCGCGTCGTCGCGGCGGCCTCCCCGCTCTTCGCCGCCGCCGGCATGGCGTTCCAATCGGGAGGGTTCTGGCCGAGAAGGTTCCGGACGAAGAAATCGTACATCTTCCGCTCGCCGTAAGGCCCGCCCAGGCCATGCCCCGCGCCGGGGACGACCAGGAGATCGAACGTCTTGCCGGCCTTGATCAGCGCGTTGACCACCTGCATGGTCGAGGCCGGGTCGACGTTGGTGTCCATCTCGCCGACGACGAGCAGGAGCCGGCCCCGGAGCCGGTAGGCGTTGTCGACGTTCGACGACGCGGCGTACTCCGGCCCGATCGGCCAGCCCATCCACTGCTCGTTCCACCAGATCTTGTCCATGCGGTTGTCGTGGCAGCCGCAGCCCGCCACGCCGGCCTTGTAGAACTCGGGGTGGAACAGGAGCCCGCCCAGCGCGTTCTGGCCGCCCGCGGAAACGCCGTAGATGCCGACCCGGCGGATATCGTAGGACGGGTACCTGGCGGCCGCGGCCTTGTGCCAGAGGATCCGGTCCGGGAAGCCGGCGTCGGCCAGGTTCTTCCAGCAGACGTCGTGGAAGGCCTTGGAGCGGTTGCTCGTCCCCATGCCGTCGCACTGGCTGACGATGAAGCCGAGCTCGGCCAGCGCCCGCATCGAGCTGTAGGCCTGGAAGGACTTGGGCACGAATGAATCGTGCGGCCCGGCGTAGATGTACTCGACGACCGGGTACTTTTTCTTCGGGTCGAAGTGCGGCGGCCGGACGATGATGCCCCAGATGTCGGTCTGGCCGTCCCGGCCCTTGGCCGTGAAGACCTCGGGGGCCTGCCATCCGGCCTCGAGGAGGCCGCCGATGTCGCCCTTCTCGACCGTCGTCACGACGGAGCCGTCCGCGGCGCTCCGGATCTCCGTCGTCGGCGCCAGGTCGACCCGGGACGACGTGTCGACGAACCAGGCCATATCCGGCGAGTAGTCGATGGCGTGGTTGACCCCGCCCGTCGTTAGCCGGACGAGCCCCGTGCCGTCGAGGTTGATGCGGTAGGCGTCGACGAGGTAGGGGTCCTGGCCGGGGATGACGCCGCTGGCCCGAAAATAGACCTGGCGCTTGTCCTCGTCGACCTTGTCCGCCGAACGGACGGCCCACTCCCCTTTCGTGATCTGGTTCTTGACCGCGCCCGTCGCGCCGTCGTAGAGGTAGAGGTGGTTCCAGCCGTCGCGCTCCGACATCCAGACGACCTCCCGGCCGTCGGCGATGTCGCAGCGGTACTTCTTGCCGCCCCATTCGCTGTAGGTGAAGAACGTCCTGGCCTGCTCGTCGACGACGGCCCGGGCCGCGCCGGTCGCGCCGTCGACCTCGACGACCCGGAAGACCTGGTGGCCGCGCTGGTTGTACTCGAAGGTGAAGGCCCGGCTGTCCTTGCGCCAGGCGAGGTCGGAAAGCTCGTAGGGATTGGCGAACAGCGCGTCGTCGATCCCGATCACGGCCTTGGCGTCGACCAGGAAGAGGACCGGCCGTTCGACGTCCAGGGCGTCGCCGGGCTTGGCGTATTCCATCGAGTAATACTTGGGCTGAAGCTGGTCGGCCGGCGAGGATTCGACGTACTGGATGACCCGATGATAGCCGCGGAGCAGCCGCTTGGCCGCAAACCGCTTCGAATCGGGCGCCCAGGAGATCGAGGCGAAGGTGTAGTAGTTCCCTTCCGAACCGTCCCGGCTGAGGAAGATCTCCTCCTTCTTGCCTTTCTCCCGCAGGGCGACGTTGTAGTTGCGGATAAGGGCCTCCCACTTGCCGTCGGGCGAGGCCTTGGCCTCGGGCGAGGCGGCCTGCGGCGCGGGTCCGCGCTCCCATATGGTCATGTCGTAGCCGCGCGGCCCAGCCCCGGCCCCGGGTCCGCCTTCCGCTTCGAGCTTCTTTATGGCGTAGGAGGCCAGATCGCAGGACCAGCGGGCCCCGTAGGCGGCGAACTCGAGGGTCTTGCCGTCGTCGCTGAACTTGAGGTCGAAGAGCGGCAGGGCCAGGGCCGCGGCCTTCTCGCCCGAGACGGCGGAGAGCGCGGCGGCCAGCCTGGCGTGGTCGAAGGCGACGGCCTTGGTCCGGCTCGATGCGTCGACGATCCAGAACTCGTTGCCGCCGGCGACGGACTTCCGGTACCAGTAGCGGGGAGTCTTGCCGATCCACCCTCCCCGGTCGACGATGTTCAGGGCCAGGGAGGTGTATCGTGCCCGCAGCCCCGTCGCCCGGTCGTAATCGGCCTTGGTGACCTGGGCCGAGACCACGGCCGGAAGGACGAAAGCGGCGATCAGGATCGCCAGCATAAGTGACCTGGCATGACGGTCGTTCATGGGCGCCTCCTGGAATCAGTAGATCCGCGGAAATATCCTCTATCCCTCAGCCAGCGTCAGCTGGCTGTGGGCAAGGCACAGGAGCGTCCGGACAGAGACCCCGTAAGGGCAGGCCTGCTCGCAGAACCCCTGGCACGTCCGGCAAGCGTCGGCCCGGGCCGTCTCCAGGGCGGCATACTCGCCCATGGCGTACTTCTCGCTGCCCTGGGCCTCAAAATAATGGTTGAAGCGCATGATCGTGTTGACCGGGACTCCGCTCGGACAGTCGGCCTCGCAAAGCCCACAGGCATGCCGACAGTAAAGCGAGCCGAAATCGCGTTCGTAGGCGGAGAGCAAGCCCTGCTCACTCCGGCTCAGTCGAGAGCCCGAGAGCGCCAGGAGGTTCTGCACGTCGTCGAAGGTGTTGAAAGCCAGGTTGAGGGTGTTGACGCGCGGGTCGGCCAGGACGAACTTGAGGGCGGCCGCCTTGATCTCGGCCGGCGTCTTCAGCCCGTGCTTCCGGATGAAGGGCTCGGCCTGCCTGGCCTGCTCCTCCATCTGGGCCATCGCCTCCCGCATGCGCTCGTCGATCGGCTGGCCGTCCTTTTTCATCTGGTCCATGCGGCCCTTCATGTCGTAATAGCGCCCCAGGGGATTCGATTTCATGATGGTCGTGCCGATGTGCCTGTTCTCGGCGGCCGCGAGGATCTTCTCCCCCGCTTCGAGCTGGAGGAAATTATAGACGAAGAGCAGGACGTCGAAGCGGCCGTCGTCGATCGCCGCCAGCATGATGTTCTCCATCGGATCGCCCTGGCCGGGCGTCCGCGGCCCGTGACTGGCCACGCCGGCGAAAATGACCTTGCCCGTTTTCTTGAAATCGGTCATCGCCTGGTGGTAGAGCTCGTTCTTGACCCCGGCCGCGGTCGAAGGCCCGAGCATGAGGCAATCGACATAGCCGGTCTGAAGGCGATCGAGCGATTGGTCCAGCTTGGCCGCGACGGAAGCCACGTCGGTCAGGCCGTCGAACCGGATCTTGGTCGTGATGAATAGGGACTTGCGGTCCCGGCCCTTGATGGCTTCGCCGATGCTCCGCTCAGCCTGGCCGCGGCCGTAGCCGTCCCCCGTGTCGAAGTAGTTGACCCCGGCGTCAAGCGCGGCCTTGAGGACCTCGACCGGGAAGGTCTGGGAGGTCCCGATGCCGATGTCGGATACCCTGAAGCCCGTCCGGCCAAGCGTCCGATAGCTTTTGATCCTGGCGGCGGGCGGCGTTGTTCCGGGCGCCTGCGCCACCGCCTCGGCCGGCCCGGCCGACAGGGCGGCGCCGACGCCGGCCAGTCCCGCGGCCGAGGCCCTGAGGAAATGCCTGCGATCCATGCCCTTGCGTCTTCTCATGGTCTGCCTCCTGACTGATCGGTCCGATCATACCACCGGCGCCGGCCGGTGGGCAAAAAAAAGGGGGCACGGGCCTGCGGCCCATGTCCCCTTCCTCGACTTTCCTCCTGCCGCGGGGCAGGCGTCGCCCATGGGATCGACGTTATTTCTTCTTCGCCGTCCACTCGATCTCGCGGTCCATCATCTTGAAGGTGCCCTTCATCGTGGCACCTTCGACCGTGCCCTTGTATTCCATCTTCATCTCGCCCCGGGGGGTCTGGCGGACGATCGTCCACTGGATGGCGTTGCCCTCGATCGTGCCTTCGCCGACCATGGGCTCGCCTTCGGGCCGGAAGGAGGGCATCGTGACCTTGATCTTGTTGCCTTCCTGGACGATGGTGACGTCCTGGGTCATCATCTGGCCGTCACGGCCGGGCCGGCTGAATTCCCAGGTCCCGGCGACGTCGGCCGCCCAGGCGGCCAGGGTGAGGATGGCCGCGATGGCCAGCACTGCGAGTGAGGCTTTCTTCATGATCGAGACTCCTTTCTCCTCGGATTGCCTACACGGGATTAGACTGGCGGAGCGTCGATTTCTTCCCTCCGCCGGGACGGCCCTCTCGGCGCGACGCCGGGGTCAGCCCGTAACGCGCTTCCAGATCCGGAGGAAGTTCCCGCCCATTATCTTGCGGACATCCTCGTCGGAATATCCGCGCCGCTTCAGCCCGGCGGTGATATTCGGATAATCCTGGGCCCCTCGTATGCCCACCAGCGTTGGCGTCCGCGGGTACATATCGGCGCCGAGACCGACATGGTCCACCCCGGCGATCTTGACGGCGTGATCGATGTGGTCGAGGAGCACCTCGATCGAGGGCAGGCCCTCGAGAGGCCAGTCCCGGCCGGCGTCGAAGTGTTCGACGGCCACGCGCAGGTCGGGATCCTGGATGACCGGGACCTTCATCAGGGTCGGCCGGGCGATGGCCTTCAGCTCGTCCCGGGCCTTGCCGTAGGCGGTCGAGATGAATCCCGGCTCGAAGATGATGCCGATGACGCCGCCGTTCGCGGCCAGGGCCCGCAGCATCTCGTCCGTGACGTTCCGGCGGTGGGGACTGATGGCCCAGCAACCCGAATGGGAGAGGATGACCGGATCGCGGGTCACCTCGAGAGCATCGTAGAACGTCTCGTTCGAGGCATGCGACAGGTCGATGACCATGCCGAGGCGGTTCATCTCGGCGACCACGGACCGGCCGAGATCGTTCAGGCCGCCCCAGCGGGGCTTGCCCGCGCTCGAATCGGCCCAGCCGTGGCTGAGGTTGTGGGTCAGGGTCATCGACGAAACGCCCATCTCGTGGAACCGGCGCAGGAGGGCCAGATCGTCCTGGATGGCATGACCGCCCTCGATAGCCAACGGCATGGCGATCTTGCCGGCGGCGGTGATGCGCTCGATGTCGCTCCCCGTCCGGGCCAGCTCGACATCGGCCGCGTTGTCGGCGATCGCCTTGAGCATGGCCTCGAGCAGGGCGAAGCACTGGCGGGCGGCCTTGTCCGGATAGAGGTAGTTCTGGATGAAGAGAGCGACCACCTGGACGTCCACGCCGCCCTCGCGCAAGCGCGGGATGTCGACCTGGCCGGCGGGAAGGCGGGCGCCGATGTTCAATCCCTCGTAGAGAACGCGGTAGGAAAGATCGTTGTGGCAGTCCCAGACCAGGGCGCTCTGATGGAGCCGGGCCGTCCGTTTATCCCGGTCGGCCCGGCCGGCGGCGCCGGCGGGCCGCGTTGTTCCCGAGGCCGCGACCAGGACCAGGAGGGATGCCGCGAGGATCTTCGACCTCATCGTCATGTCGTCCGCCTTTCCCGGGCCGGGCCCGGCGCGATCTATCGGGCAGGCCCGAGCCTGCGTCCGGCCGCGAGGTCGGCCGGCGTGAGTTCATCGTAGCATTCGAAGGGGACTCCGAGCATCGCGGCCAGGGCCTTGAGCTTGCCGAGATGGTCGCCCAGCACCGTCATCGGATGGTTGCTGTTGAGGCGCCACTCGATCCGGCCGCAGAGCCGGATGTACCAGTGCGGCCATTGGGGGTCGCAGCGCTCGGACCGCTCCCTGGCCGCGTCCTCGCCGGGGACGTCGGTGATCCCGCGGCCGGCCGCGAGATAGAGCCGGTGATCGCGGTAGGAAAACCGGGCCCAGGTGACCGTGCCGGGGACGCGGACGACGACGGAGCTCGTCCCCCCTCCCTGCTGGAAGTACATGTAGCTCTGGCGCTCCGACCACGACCCCTCGAGGGAGTCGTGGCGGCCCTGGGCGAAGAACGGGGCCAGGGCGCCCGAGTTGACGAACCAGTACAGGCCCCGGTCCGCGTCCCAATAGCGGAAATCGTTGAAGCCGACCGGCTCTCCGCCGGCCAGGAGCTTGAGCGCCTGCATCGTGACGGCCGCCCCGTCGTCGGCCTCGGTGGCGGCCACGACCGTCTCGCCATCGGTCTCCGGCCGCATCCTGTTATTAAGCAGCCCAAGGGCCAGATCGGTCGCCGGGCAATGCTCGACCCAGTCGAGCTGGTCCTGGACGCCCAGGAACCCGAGGCCGAACCGGGCCTTGAGCTCAAGCAGGGCGAAATAGACCTTCATCTGGAACAGGACCATATCTTTCGTCAAGGACGCCTTTGGGTCAGCGCCGAACCGAATGCGCATGCCCTTGTCGACCAGGAACCGGAGAGCCTTTTCTGCCCTCTCTTCGGAGACGGCCTCGGCCATCTTCAGGAGCCGGAGGCCGTCGAATCCCTCCCGGGCCGCGCCGAACGTGCTCAGGAAATCGGCTTCCGAGATCTTGTTCCACATCTGCATGGACCGGGGGCCGACGGCTCCATAAATGGACCCGCGAAGCGCGGCAGCGGCAGCCCGGGCCGCCTGCTCGTCCCCGTCCGTCACCGGCACGTCGATCGCAGGCGGCAGGACCGGCGCATAGGACCCGGTCCCGAGGAAGGTCTCGATCGCCCCGGCGTAGGACTCGTGATCGGCGAAATCCTCGACGAATAGCCGCGAGGTCCCGATGCCGACATGGGCCGTGCCCGCCAGCGCCGCCAGCAGGCCGACGGCGCCGGGGAAGTCCCGGATCGCGCTGCCGAGCATCAGCTTGGGGACCTCGGGCGTGAGCAGCCACATGGGGCTGACCGAGAAATCGGGATAGGCCCAGCCGGTCATGAAGTTGATGAAGCGGTCGCCGCGGGCGCGCCGGATGACAGCCAGGCCTTCGGCGACGCTCGAGATGAACGCGTCGGGATTGAGCACGTTCGGCCGGCCGCCGCAGCGGCGGATGACCTTGATCAGTTCGTCCAGCTGGCGCACGGCCACGGGCCGGACCGCGGCGTTTGGGCCCGGACGGCTGTCCAGAGGCATATAGATGTCAACGGTGGGATTCATGTTCGTCCTTGTATCCTTTGTCGAGATGTCGAACGGGGATTCCTCGCCGCGGGACGGCCCCGCTCAGTTTCCCTTCAGCCATTCCCCGCCGGCGGCGATGTTCTCGGGCGTGAACACCCGCGAGGACAGCGTTATCTCCTTGGGGACGGTTTCGCCGGCGAGGATCTTCAGGGCGGTCTCGATGGCTTCGCGTCCGCCCGTCGGGTACTCGAAACTGGCCGCCAGGATCCCCTGCTTGACGTAAACCTGGCCTTCGTGGGCGAGGCCGTCGATCCCGACGAAGAGGATGTCTTTCTCCCGGCCGGCCGCCTGGGCGGCCAGGTAGGCCCCATGGGCCCCCGGGTCGTTGTGGGCATAGACGAGGTCGATCTTCGGGAACCGGGCCAGCGCCGATTCCATCTCGCCGCGCGCGTCGGGCTCGAGCCATTTCATGTCGGCCTCGAAGATGATCTCGAGATCGCTGTTCTTGATCCCCTTGCGGAACCCCGAATGCCTGTCCTGGCCGGGCGTCGAAGTCATCAGGCCCTCGAGTTCGACGATCCGGCCCGATCCGCCAAGACGCTTGACGATCCATTCGCCGGCGGCCTTCCCGATCCGGACGTTGTCGGCGCCGATGAAGCAGGTGTACTCGTCACCCAGGACGCGGCGGTCCAGCACGATCACGGGGATGCCCTTCCGGCAGGCGGCGGCGACCGGGGCCGTGAGCGGGGCGGCCTCTTTGGGAGAAACGATGATCAGATCGACGCCCGCGCTGACATATTCCTCGATCTGGGACGTCTGCCGGAGCGAGTCGTTCTGCGAATCCTTGTAGATCAGCTTGAGCTCGGGACGGGCCGCCGCCGCGTTGCGGATGTCCTGGTTCATCTGGACGCGCCAGGGCTCGCCGAGGTTGCACTGGCTGACGCCGATCGTCCACTTGGCGGCCGCGGCCGGCGACGGGCCCTTGCCCCGGCCGCAAGCCGTGAAGGCCCCGGTCAGGATGAGCAGGCCGAGCGCCGGTCCGAGGATGGTCTTTGCCTTCATGAGAGCTCCTTTGTTCGTCATGATCTTCACGATTTCCGGTGTCGCTGAAAGAGCACCGCGCCGACAATGATCAGGCCCGTCAGCATCAGCCGGGTCGCCTCGCCGACGGCGTTGATGCTCAGGATCTTTTCCAGGTAGCCGATGGTCATCGCGCCGATCAGGGTCAGGCCCATGCCGCCCTTGCCGCCGTTCATGCTGGTGCCGCCGATGACGACGATGGCAATGGCCGTGAGTTCGTAGCCCGATCCCGCCTCGGGATCCCCCTGCTGTTCCTGGATCGCGTGGCAGATGCCGGCCGCCGCGGACAGAAGACCGCACAGCCCGTAGGCCAGCAGCTTGGTCCGGGCCACAGGCACGCCGGATAGCCGGGCCGCCTCCTCGTTGCCGCCGACGGCGTAGAGATGGCGGCCCCAGCGGAGCTTGGACAGGAGGACGTAACAGGCAAGAACGCAGGCCAGGAAAATGAGGGTGACCACCGCGATGTTCTCGGCGAACAGCTTGGAGCCGATCGCCCGGAAGACGGGCGGGACCTCGCGGTACTCGAAACGGCCGTCGGCCAGCTGGACGGCCGTCGAGATCTTCCGTCCGCCCGAGAGCCACTTGGCCAGGCCCCGGGCAAAGACCATCATGGCCAGCGTGGCGATGAACGGTTGGAGCCTGAACCGGGCGATGAGGCCGCCGGACGCCAGGCCGCAGGCCGCCCCGGCCATGAGGCAGACGGGAATGGCCAGCCAGGCGGACCAGCCGAACTGCAGGGAGAAGAGCGAGAACAGGACGGCGGAAAGCCCCAGGACGCTGCCCACGGCCAGGTCGATCCCCGACGTGATGATGACCAGCGTCATGCCGCAGGCCAGGATGCCGAAGACCGAGATGTGGCGAAGCATGTCCCGATGCGTGTGCCAGCGGAAGAACGCGCCGTCCGCGTTGAAGATCGCCCCGATCAGGACGACCAGGGCCAGCGCCGCCAGGGCCCGGACCGAAGGCGAGCGGAGAAGCCGCGACGCCCGGGAATCGCGCGGGGTGCTCAAAGTCATGCGTGGTCCTCCTTGCCCATGGCCGCCTTGATGATGCGCTCCTGCGTCGCCTCGCGGCGGTCGAACTCTCCCATGAACCGGCCCCGGTGCAGGACCAGAATGCGGTCCGACAGGGCCAGCAGCTCCGGAAGCTCCGAGGTGATCAGGAGTATGCCCTTGCCCTCGGATGTCCAGGCGTTGAGAAGCCGGTAGACCTCGTTCTTGGCCCCGACGTCGATGCCGGCCGTCGGCTCGTCGAGCAGGAGCGTTTTCGGGCCGGTCTCGATCCAGCGGGCCAGCAGGACTTTCTGCTGGTTCCCGCCGGACAGGGTCGAGACCTCCTGCTCGGCCGAGGCGACCTTGATGCCCAGGGCGGCGATGTACCTGAGGGCCGAGTCCTCTTCCCGCCTGGTCTCGATCCAGCCTCGCGGCGAGAACCGCCCGAGAGAGGCCAGCGATATGTTCCGGCCCACGCTCATGGTCGGGACGAGCCCCGAGGCCTTCCGGTCGTTGGTCAGCAGCGCCAGGCCCCGGCGGATGGCGTCGCCCGGCGACCGGGGGACATAGTCCGCCCCGGCCAGCCGGATCCGGCCGCGGATTCTCTTGCCGAAAGCTCCGTAGAGCCCATGGACGAGCTCGCTCGCGCCCGAGCCGCGGAGGCCGGCCAGGCCGAGGATCTCGCCCTCGCGGAGCTCGAAGCTCAGTTGCTCGACGGCCCAGGACCGAGCGCCAGCCGGGTCGGGAACGGAGACGCCCTCGGCCCGCAGCAGGAGGCCTCCCGGCAACGCTTGCCTCGGGGGGAAAAGGCGGTCGATCGCCCGGCCGACCATGAGTTCGACCAGCCGGTCGGGACCGAGATCGGCCGCGGGGAACGTGCCGACGGACCGGCCGTCCCTCAAAACCGTGATCCGCTCCCCGATCCGGTAGATCTCCTCGAGCCGGTGGGAGATGAAGACGATGGCCCGGCCCTGGCTCTTCAGCTCGCCCACGATCTCGAACAGCCGGCCCGCCTCGGCCTTGTTGAGGGCGCTAGTCGGCTCGTCCATGACGATGACCCGGGCGTCATGGACGAGGGCCTTGGCGATCTCGACCATCTGCCGGACGGAGACGGGGAAATCCTCCAGCGGCCGGGACGAATCGAGGTCGAGCCCGAGACGGTCGAGGATCGTCCGGGCCCTGTCCCGTTCCCGGCGGAAGCGGACCCAGCCGCGCCGGACGATCTCGCGGCCGAGGAAGATGTTGTCGCGGATGCTGAGCGAAGGGACCACGGCGATGTCCTGATGGATGGCCGCGATGCCGCAGCCGGCGGCGTCGCAGGGATGCCTGAACCGTACCCGCTCCCCCGCGAGACGGATTTCGCCTTCGTAATCTGCATGCACGCCGGACAGGATCTTGACGAGGGTCGTCTTTCCCGCCCCGTTTTCTCCGGCGAGCACGTGGACTTCGCCGGCCCGAAGGGTCCAATCGACATCCTTAAGAACTGGGACTCCCGCGAAACCTTTGCTGATCCCGGTCATGCAAAGGACCGGGGCGGAAACGCCGGAGCCCGTCTGTTGTTCGCTCGTCATCAAGCTTCTCTTCCCGGCTTCTTGATTAACGACCTTGACAAGAGGCCGGTGAATCGGTTAAGTATGAGTATAGCATAGACGAAATGATTGCGCCAAACGATTGTTCGCCAACGTACAAAAAAGAGGACTAGTCCATGAGCATCAAAAGAATCCAGGAAGCAACGGGCTTTTCCTATTCGACGATATCGCGCGTGCTCAACGGCAAGGCCAAGGAATTCCGCATCTCCGATCCGACCCGGGACGCCATCATGGCCGCAGCGAAAGCGATAAACTATCGGCCGAACCTGCTGGCGCAAAGCCTGCGGATGAGGAAGACCTATACGATCGGGCTCATCGTACCGGATATCCAGAATCCCTTTTTCGGCGAGTTGGCTTGGCGGATGGAACGCAAGCTCCGCGGCCGCGGCTACAGCACCATCCTGTGCAATACCGACGAAGTCTCGGAGAACGAGGAGTTCTATCTTCAGGTCCTCGTCGACCGGCGGGTCGACGGCATCATCATCGCGCCTGTTCATACCCAGGAATGGTCACGCCTGGAGGACATCCGCCGGAGGCGGTCCGTCGTCCTCATCGACCGGACTTTTTTTGAAACGGACATACCCTGGGTCGCGAGTTCCAACGAACAGGCCGCTGACGAGATGGCTTCGGCCCTGCTCCGGCTCGGCTATACGCGCATCGCCTTCCTTGGCGGCGTGCCGGGGACCTACGTGAACACCGTGCGCTTCTGGGGATTCCGAAAGGCCTTCGAGCGGCAGGGGCTCCCCATTGATAACGACCTGGTCTTCAACGAAGGCTACTCCCCGGCAGCCGGGGAAAAGATGATGGCCGACCTCGTCGCCAAGTGCCCGGACATCGGGGCCGTATTCTGCGTCAACAACCTCGTCTTCCTGGGCGCCATGAAGATCGTCCAGACCCACGAGCTCAAGACCGGTCATCGGATCCTGATGTCCGCTTTCGACATCTCGCAGTACTGCGGCATGTTCAAGAGACCCCTCGTTTGCGCCCGCCAGGACCGGGAAAGGCTGGCCGATACGGCGGTATCCCTGCTCATCAAGGGCATCGAAGACCCTCTCGGCACGCACGATCACGTGATGCTCCCGATCGAGATCAGCCTGCACCGGATCCCCTGAAAGATCCCTCGATGGCCACAGGGGCGCGGCGGCTTTCCTTCATGGGCTGCGCCCTCCTGCTGCTTGTCTCCTCCCACGTTCCGGCCGCGCCGCCCGGGGGCGCGGCCCCGGAAGGCAGGCCGACCCCGAAACAGCCCTGGGAACGCTGCCGGGCGGCCTTCAACGCCGCGGCTATGGACCCGGCCCGCATAGCCGGGGTCGTCTACATGGGCATGGAATCGACCTTCGCCGGATATGAAGGCAAGTTCTGGGACGTCATCTCGCCCGTCCACAGCCAGAAAGCTGTGACCTGTCCGGTCCTCTACCTCGGGGCCACCAACGAGGACGGCTACCAGATGTTCAATATCGCCCGCCTCCAGGCCAAGATGAAGCGCCCCTGGACGATCGAACTCATCCCCAACTACCGCCACGCGACGTCCTCGGAGGTCCAGATCCTCGATTGGCAGCTGTGGATCGCTCACTTGTTCGAGGCCCGCCCCCTGACCCGCATCGGCGAGCTCGCCCGGACCGAGACGCCGGAGGGCTCGGAGTTCCGGGCCCGGATCGAGTCGCCGAACAAGATCGTCCTGGCCAAGGTCTGGGCTGCGGTCAAGAACCAGGGACCCTGATCAGGAGGCCGGCATGATGCCGAAAGGACTATGGTGCACTTCGGCCATCGCGCTAATCGTCGGAGCGGGCCCGGCGTCCGCGCCCGTCATTCCCCTCCCCGCCGAGACCTCCCCCCGGCAGATCTGGGAGCGCATTCGCCCGACCCTGCCGCCGCTCGAGGCGCGGATCGAGAGCGACACCGTGGTGACCTCGGATACCGACCCTCGCCTGATGTTGCGCCGCCTCGAGGTCAAGTTCTATTCCCAGGAGATCGACGGCAAGAAGTGGGGCCACCCGTGCGTCGTCTTCCTGCCGGCAGGCAAGAAAGCGCAGTCGGACGCGCGGCGGGGCGAGGTCGTCATCGTCGGTCAGAGGAGCTGGGACGACCTGGCCACCGGGCCGTGGCGGAACGCGTTCCTCGGCAACTACGGCGAGCCCATCGCGGCGCGGACGGGGCGTCCGACGATGATCTGCCCAGTGCCCGGCGAGTACGACGGCTCGGGCGGGCAGGAGATCTCGATCGGCTTCCTGGGCGACCGTCGCCGGGCGACCGGCGATCCCGCCGACCACAACTATTTCCGGCTGGCCATCCCCTACCTCCGGGCCCTCGACGTCATGGCCTGGATCCTGAAGGTCCCGCCGGCCGAGATCCGGGCCGTCATCGGCGGACACAGCAAGCGGGCGACGTCCGCATTCACCGCGGCCGCGGCCGACCCGGAGAGGATCGTCGGCGTTGTCTACATGGGCAACGAATCGACGTTCGAGAGCATGGACAAGGACCCGCTGCGGGCCGTCTCCCCGGCGTATTCCCGGGAATACGTCAAGGCCCGGGTCCTCTACATCGGGGGGACGAACGAAGACGGTTATCGCATGTACGCCATCAACCGGATCCAGGACATGATGAAGGGGATGTGGACGATCGAGATGATCCCCAACTACCGGCACGCCTCGATGTCCGAGAAGCACTTCCTCGACTGGCAGATGTGGGTGGCCCACATCTTCGACGGCCGGCCGCTCGCGCGCATCGACAGCCTGAGCTGGCGGCCCGTCGAGGCCGGATTCGTCTGGGGCGGCTATCCGGTCGAGGGCGGCACCCTCTTCCGGGCCCGGGTCTCGTCCACGAACAAGATCATCCAAGTCAAGGTCTGGTACGTTTACAACGACGACGAGCCCTTCTGGCGGGACCTCGTCTGGTATCCCGAGTTCATGGTCCGGACCGACGGCGATTTCTACGAAGGCTATGTCAGCGGCAGGCGCCCCGACGCCTGGCTGGTCGAGATCAAGGACACGGCCCAGGGGTTCCCGTCCTACTTGTCCAGCCTGCCGCAGGACATCACCGGGAAGAAGGCCGAGACGCGCGTATCGCGCGGCTCCAGGTCCCGCCAGTGGGAACCCCTGAAAAAGGATTAGTGGTGTTCTTCGGCCTTCTCCAGGACGATGGCGTCGAGGCCCAAGCGGAAGCCTTTCGATTCGGGGTTCTTGGCCTTGACGATGAACTCGAAACGGTTCGTTCCGGCCGCCAGCGGCACACCGGCAAGGGCGAATTCCCGCGGAGGCAGGATCGGCCGGGTCAGTCCCTCGGTCCTCAGGTAGGCATCGATGGGGTCGCCGGCCGGCCGGCCGTTGACCAGGCATTCAACGATCCCATAGTCCTCGGCCCGCAAGAGATGCAGGCGGACGGTGTAGGTCCCGGCCTCGGCGGCCGGGACGGCCACCGTGAAGGCGCCGTCGCCGCCGGCATCGAAGCCCAGGAAGCGATCCCCGCTCAGGTTCGGCATGAGCAGGACCGGCTCGGGCCGCGGCCCGTAATGGACCAGGGACCTCAGGACGTCCCGGCTCTCGGTGAGCGGTCCGATCTCGGCCTCGGGACGCCGGGTTTCAACAGCCAGGCTGCGGCAGCCCAGGATCCCGAGGTCCTCGGCCTCGAGCGCGCCGGGGATATGCCAGCCGCCCTTGGCCGGGTCCCAAGGCTCGGACGACAAGAGCTTCTCCAGCCGCGGCCAGGGCTCATGCAGCCCGGCCTGGTACCAGAAGGACAGGCTCGAGAAGTAATCCCGGCCGGTGTTCGGCCAGATGCTGAACCAGGGCCAGTGCTCGATCTCGAACTTGAAGGACTCCCGGAACGGGATCGGATCGGCGATGTGGAAGCGGTAGGCGCTCAGCCGGTCCCCGATCTTGCGGCCTTCATAGACGGGAACGCCGTGGTAGAGCGCCGAGAACGGCCGGAACCCCCAGGCGTCACAGAAATAATCCTCGGTGCCCGTGCCGGCGAAGGACAGGCGGCCGTCAACGGAGATCACGTCGTCCCCTTCCCCGAACCAGCCCTGGGTCCTGGCCCGCTGGCCCATGACCACGCCGACGAAATGGCCGCGGCCCTTTATCGCGGCCAGCTCGATCATCTTGCCGCGCGGCGCCGGATCGGTTTCGACGAAGCGGGCGTGGAAGTGGGGCAGGTCGGGATCCGCCTTGCCGCCGCGGCGGTAGTCGATGTAGTAATAGAGCTCGATCGGCTTGGCCCCGGCCGGACCCGGCCCGGCGATGTTGCTGGCCGTGACCCGGGCCGCCCGGTTGAACGGCATGTACCACCAGCAATTCCGGGCCCGGCCGTCACCCGAGACCTGGATCGGGAAGCTGTTGACGACGGCGTCGAGGCCCATGGCCACGCCGAAGAAGTCGCCGATGGGCGCCTCGACGCTGGGATGGCCGCTGCCCTCCCAATAGAAGCGGAGAACGATATCGCGGCCCCCGCCGCCGAACGTCATCCAGATATGGGTGATGGCGCCGGGGCCCTGGAGATCGGCCAGCACGACCTCCGCGCCGCCGGGCGGAAGCGTGATCGTGTCGCGGTTGCCGCCGAGGCGGGCATAGGAGCTCGCCCGGGCCGCGCTGTACGTCTTGGGCCGGGCCAGCAGCGACATCGGGCCGTCCGGCTCGACTGCGGCCGAAGGCAGGAACGCCGGCCCGGGCTCGACATCGAACGCCGGGCCGTCATGGAAGGGCGGCTTGACCCGGCCTTCCTGCGTGAAGGCGAAGAATGCGGCGGTCGCGATCAGAACGACAAGGACTATCCTGGCCCACGGAACGGCTTTCATCGGTCGGATCCTCCTTCCGGCGCGTGGCGCATCGGCCCCTTTTATCAGAAACCGGCCGGCATCCGCAATAGTCCGCAGCGAATTATTCCTTGCCGCCGGCATTCGGCCGGCGGTTCGGCCCATCCCACCCAAGGAGAACGATCCATGCGCTCGATCCTCCGTCGAATGCTCGTCCCGCTCCTGGCCGCCTTCCTGGCCGCGACGGCGGCGCGGGGCCAGACCAGGGACATGCCCGAGATCCTCAGCGTCCGGGCCCAGGCCGCGACCATCAATCAACTGACCGCGATGAGGCTCGAACGGCTCCTGCCCCGGATCATGGAAGAGACCGGGTTCGACATGTGGATCATCGTATCGAACGAGGACGCCCTCGACCCCGTCTTCAAGACGATGATCCCTTACAACCTCTGGTGCCCCATCACCCAGATCCTCGTCTTCTCCAAGAAGCCCGGCCGGCCGGTCGAGCGCTTCAACGTCTCGCGGACCGACATGCTCGGCATGCACGTGAACGCCTGGGATTGGCGGGCCTGGGACAACGCCAGGACAGAGAGCCAGTGGGATTGCCTGGCCCGCCTTGTCCGGGAGCGCGATCCCCGGACGATCGGCATCAACGAATCGGACGAGATCTGGGCCGCCGGCGGCCTGACCTCGTCCCTCAAGGCCCGGCTGGCCCGGGCCATCGGACCGGAGCTGGCCCGGCGCTTCCGGTCGGCCGAGCCTCTGACCGTTCTCTGGCTCGAAACCCTTCTGGATGAGGAACTGGCCGTCTATGAGCGGGTGATCGCCGTGGCCCATGCCCTGATCGCCGAAACCTTTTCCTCCAAGGCCATCACCCCGGGGGTGACGACCGTGGACGACCTCCTTTATCATTATTGCCAGCGGATCTCCGATCTCGGGCTCAAGGTCTGCGCCTGGCCGACGTTCCGCATCCGCAACCGCGATGCCGAGACGGTCAAGAAGTACGGGGCCGACGACAAGGTCATCCGGCGGGGCGATTACCTCCAGACCGACGCGGGCCTCGAGTACCTTCGTTTTGCGACCGATCACTGCGAGTGGGCCTACGTCCTCAAGCCCGGCGAGACGGACGTGCCGGCCGGCGTCCAGGCGGCCATGCTCCAGACGAACCGGCTTCAGGACGTCTTCCTCGCCGAGTTCAAGGCCGGGCGGACGGGCAACGAGATCCTGGCCAGCGCCCTGAAGGCCGCCGCGGCGGCCGGGATCCGGGGCGCCAGGATCTACTCCCATGGGATCGGCCCGTATCTGCATGAGCCGGGCCCGCTGCTCGGACTGCCTTGGGAGCAGGTCAACACGGGAGCCCGCGGCGACGTCCGCCTGGTCCCGGACAGCACGTTCACGGCCGAGCTGAGCACGGCCGCGCCCGTTCCGGAATGGGGCGGCCGGGAATTCCGCGTCGCCCTGGAGCAGGTCTTCGCCTTCACGGACAAGGGGACCTATTTCCTCGACGGACGCCAGACCCGCTTCCATCTCGTGAAATGAGAGCGGTCCCGGATACCATGATGACAAAGAAGGAGCACTCGATGAAAAAAGGAACTTGGATCGTCCTGACCGCATTGCTGTGCGTCACCGCGGCCGCTGCGGCGTCGAAACCTCCGATCGTAGGCGAGAGCGAGGCCTGCTACAGATTGGCCGCGGAAAACGGCGAGGTCCGGGGCCTCGCCTACGACGAGGTCTCGCCCAAGGCGCCGCGCCTCTTCGTGCTCGACGGCGCGGGCAAGATCTTCGTCTACAAGCCGTCCGACGGACCGAAGGCCGCGGCCGGCGAGCTGACGCTCCTCGATGTCCTGCCGCTGCCGGCCCGGGACGGGAAGCCGGAGATCGAGAGCCCCCGGGGCCTGGCCTTCACGCTGGACAACGGGAGCGAGGTCTTCTATGTCCTGAACTGGATCGGGACGGCCGGCGCCAAGAAGTCGCAGCTCTGGCGTTTCAGCCCGGGCGGGAAGCCGGTCTCCGCCGACCTGTCGCGCTATTCCTATAATATCGGCGAGCGGGAGCTCTTGTCCCTCGGATATGACAACGGGAAGATCCTGGTCGGCTTCGACGGCTCGTCGTTCAAGGACCGCAACCTGCGCGTCCAGAGAGGCGCGGTGCGCCTCTCCTGGCCCAGGGAAAGCGGCCAGCCCGTGTTCGTCAAGCATATGCCGGACGCCGGCACGGAACCGTCTTCAGGCTTCGCCTACATGGCCCTCGACGGCCTTCTGTACCTCTGGGGCACCGTCGGCAACGAGGCCATCTACTGCGCGGAGGCGGAGACCGGGCGAGGCCTCTTCCACTTCGGCCGCCCCCGCTCATCCGGGGCCGGTCTTCCGGCTTCGGGACTGGCCTTCGGAGGAGACTCGCTCTGGGTTCCCGAAGGGGCTCCGGGGCCCGACCGGGTCCACCGCGTCAACGTCACCAAGAACCTTGACGCCCCCTACGAGGGCCCCCATATCCTGCGGCATCTCATCATGTCCATCAGCACCGAGCCCGAAAAGGAGGGTGTGGCGGGCGGCAAAGTCATGCACAATTATTCCCGCCCCTACGGCTACCTTCAACTCGGTCGGCAGGACGTCGAGGCCGGCACGGAGACGTTTTCGGACACCTCGGGGGCGGCGAACGCCAAGGCCAGGATGCTGACCATGGACCCAGCCGGCGACACCTCGAGCCGGCAGTACATGGCCCAGATCGAGTATGCCGAAGCCCCGGCCCGGCGCTACACGTCCCGCTACGAAATCGACATCTGGATGGCCCCGGGCCGGAACTTCGTCTATCCTCACCGCGTCAACAAGGATGTCCGGGCTCTCAAAGGAACGGACTACCTGGCCGACGACCCCGACCTCTACGATCTCAGCGACCGGAAGACCTACGAAGAGTTCCTCGACCGGGTCCGGAAGCACATCCAGAGGAAGTACGGGGTCCCCGCCGACATGGACAACGCCTATTGGGCCGCACGCAATGTCGTCGAATACATCCAGGACACCTATTACTATCCCAGCCCGGCCAAGCGGATCTCTGCGGCGGTGGATTACGACCGGCATCATTACGACGCCAATCCCGGCAACCTCAAGATCGAGCTCTCCAACCGTCCCTACGACAAAACCCAGATCATCGCGTGTTCGGGAACGAGCGTGATGGTCGCCGGGGCCATGCGCTTCATTGGCATCCCGGCCCGCTGGCTCGGCACGGGCACGCCCCAGGGACCCGGGGCATGGGACGCGAACAGGAACGGACTCCTCGACGAAAACGAGACAGCCCCTTGCTCCAACGGCCATCGCTACGACCAGATCTGGCTCGGCAGCCACTACGGCTGGACCTGTTTCGACGCCACGCCGACCGTTCCCGACGATCTCGACTTCGATCCCGTTCCCCCGCTCCAGCCTCAGTGGCGCTACATGAACCGGGCCGCGGGCGGCCATCTCAAGGACGACCGCATCGTCTTCAACGTCGGTTCGACCCTCATCCGCGAGCTCTACCGGGACTTCGAATACGACGAGGAGCTGGCGGTGATCAACAACTGCGGCGGCGACCAGCGCTACAACCTGCAGGGACGGTTCGAGAAGCCCGAGCTTTGGAAGCTCGCCGAGCAAGATATCGAGGTGAAGAACGTCTGCTTCATCACGGACGTCTGCCTGACCGGCCCCAAGGACAATGCCGTCCTGACCTGGAAGCTCAAGGGCGCCTGGGAGAAGGACCCGGGGGCGACGGTATCGGTCTCGCTTCACGCCGTTGACGCGAAGACCGGCGCCCTCGAGCGTACGGCCCTCCTGGCCGAAAAGCTCATCCCCTCTTCCGGGAGAGCCGTCATCGACCTCTCGTCTTTCGGCGGCCGGGAGTACCGTCTCCTCGTCCGCAAGGACGGCGATCCGGCGACTGGGGGCGCCTCAGCGGCAATCAAGATCGAAGCCTTGCGCTGAAGGGCAGACGACCACCTTCAGAGGCAATCTGCGTCCTGAAAAAAAGCGCTTGACAAGGATTGAAGCCATTGCATAATATAAAACAAACGTTTGAGCTAAACGATTGAGTAGCTGAGAAGCTATATTGATTAAACCGGCCCGATCAGAACGTACCGGCACTCAAACCCTGCCCCGACTAGTATTTCATTTTCCGTCCTCCGGCTTTCTCGAAAGCGATTACGCTCCCTTCGTCGGTCTGGAAGGAGGTGCGATAACGATTACTCTCAAAATCCTGAATTCCCGTCCGCGTTCTGTCCAAAATCATTGAGAAAGGAGGCAACATGTTGCAGAGGTTCAAACGCTCTTTCCTCGTTCTTGGGCTCCTCTCCGCGGTCCTGACCGGCCTCATGCAGGCCCAGGTCACCACCGGCACCTTGCGCGGATTCGTCGCCGATGACTCGGGCCAGCCCCTGCCCGGCGTCACGATCGATATCACGAGCGACGCGCTCATGAAGTCCCGGTCGGACGTCACCGACGAAAGGGGTCAATTCCGGTTCCTTTACCTTCCTCCGGGCAAGTACGTCATCTGCGCCAAGCTCGACGGCTTCGAAACATGCTGGATCAAGGGCGTCACGGTCCAGGTCGGTCAGATCGACACGGCCAACGTCGTCCTGAAGGCCGGCGGGCTCGAGAGAACAATCGAGGTCACGGCCGAGCGGCCGAGCATCGATCTGGTGAGCAGCAGCAAGAGCTACGTCATCACGACCGATCTCCTGCAGACCGTTCCCCTGGCGGCGCGGGTGAACTACGTCGACGTCTTCAACACCCTGCCCGGCGTCGCCGGCGCATCCCTCGGCTCGCCCCTCGTCAACGCGGCCGGCGTCACCCATAACCTGGTCAATTCGACCTATTTCTGGGACCAGCACAACCAGGACGACGGCTATGAAAACAAGATCCTCGTCGACGGCATGGAGATCAACGACTCCATGAGCGGCACCTCATACGCCAATTTCAACTATGAGGCCATGGAGGAGATCGACGTCAAGACGGCCGGCGCCTCGGCCGAATACGGCAACGCCCGGTCCTCGTTCATGAACATCGTCACCAAGTCCGGCGGCAACACGCTGAAGGGATCGGTGTTCGTCCAGTTCCAGCCCCAGTCCTTCAACTGGACCAACGTCGAGGGAGGCTCCGCCAGCCAGACGAGCTATATCATCCCCAACGTCAGCCTGAGCGGCCCGATCCTGAAGGACAAGCTCTGGTTCCTGGCCACCTACAAGTACGACAATCAGGATTACGTCATCCCCAACACGATCGTCGTCTCCAAGATCGTCCAGAAGACCCGGGGCCACATGCCCTACTTCAAGCTCACGTTCCAGCCCACCACGAAGCACACGATCAGCGTGGTCTACCAGAACGACTACAAGGAGATCGAGCCCAACGGCTTCCCGAGCAGCGCCTACTCCCAGCTCGAGACCGCGAACCGGGCCCAGCAGGGCGGCCCCATGGCGTCCCTGACGTGGCGCTGGCTCCTGTCGGATTCGGCCATCCTCAATTTCGTCGCCGGCTACAATCACAAGCCTCGCGACACCTACGCGATCAACGACAACCCCCAGAACCGCTATACGGAGCGGTTCAACGGCGGATCGACCCTTCTCTACGACGGCGGCTACGGCGAGGACTATGTCTCCGTGCGCGAGAACGTCATGCTCTCGAGCAACCTGACCTACGTCGCCTCGGACCTGCTCAGAACCGGGTCCCACGAGTTCAAACTCGGCGTCGACATCCGGCCCTGGCAGCACGTCACGCGGAGCCGGATCTACAAGGTCGACGAGCTCGGCTTCTACCAGTACCGCTACGGGCTGAATTACGCCGATTACGGCCTGACCGAGCCCTATGTCTACCGCGGCTACAAGACCAAGGGAGCGCCGGGGCTGCCCCAGGACCGCTATGACAACGAGGTCGTCGTCACGAGCGAGAACGCGTTCATTCAGGACAACTGGTCGCTGACCCGGAACCTGAACTTCTCGCTCGGCCTCCGCTGGGAGCACCAGCGCGAGAACATGTATCACCGCGACGAGCTGCCGGCCTCCATGGACGCCATCTACGCGGGCATGCGGAACAACATCGAGTTCGACGACAGCGGCCTGGCCCCCCGGCTCGGCGTCACCTACAACCTGCCCAAGGTCGGCGTCTTCAAGTTCCACTACGGGCGCTACTTCGAGTACGTCGGCACCGGCGACTACAACAATTACGCCCGGACCATGGTCTTCCCCGAATACCGGATGTCCTCGGCCAATATCGGCCTGGGCGCCGAGGCCATGACCCTCTACACGGATCCCGAGCTCTCTTACCCCGCGGACTATAACAAGGACATGCAGATGGAGTTCAACGACGAATACGTCGTTTCGTTCGAGCGGGAGCTCATCTGGGATCTCGTCTTCGAGACCTCCTTCGTCTACCGGGAGACCTACACGTCCTATATGGAGGACATCAACGCCGTCTTCGAGGACGGGGCCTTCGTCGACTACCGGTTCCCCGACTGGAACACGATCTGGCAGCGGACCTGGTACGGCGGCGACGCCAGGCGCTGGAAGTTCGACTACAAGGGCCTCCAGTTCAACATCAAGCGCAACTTCAGCGGCAAGTGGGGCTTCATGGCCAACTACTCGCGGATGTGGCGCAATTACGACAAGCTGGCCTTCGATCCGACCGATCCGGATCAGTTCGCCTATGACGATCCGAGCAACCTGAACATGAAGAACTACGGCATCCGCTGGTCCTTCCACGCCTCGGCGTTCTGCCGTATGCCCTGGGATATCCTGTTCTCGACCTTCATCAACGGCTGTTCCGGGATCTTCGTGCAGGATACGACCGGCGACTATGCCTGGGACGCGACCGCCCCGAACGTTACGATCTCGAACGGCCGCCGGGTCAGCGACATCGTCTGGCAGGCGAAGAACTCCTATTACCTGGGCGGCTATTGGGGCGCCAGCGGACGCTACACGGACGACACCTGGAGCGTCAATTTCCGCCTGGCCAAGATCGTGCCCGTCGGCAAGTTCCGCCTGGAGGTCGCCTTTGACCTCTATAACGCGTTCAACTGGTGCGCCTACAGCATGTTCTATACTACGGACGTCCGCCGCGACTACACGGACACGAGCGGGGTCAACCAGTATCAAAGGATGATCACGCCGCAATCGCCGCGCGCCGCGCAGCTGACGTTCAAGGTGGGATTCTAGGACCCTCAGCCTTTTTGTTCCCGGTCTCAGCGGGCCGTCCCCCCGGCGAAAGCCGGGGGGACGGCCCGCCCCCTTAACGCGAGGGCCGGTTCGGCCCCCACGGCCCGGTTCGTGAGGCTCACGGACGACGGGCCCATTCCCCGGAAGGGAGGCATCGTTGCCGCTGAAAGCCATTTTTCGCCTGATCGCCGTCGGAGGAACGGTCGCCGGCCTGCTCGGCGCCTGCAACCGTCCCGCGCCGAGTCCCGGAACCGCCCCGAAGCCCGTCCTCGCCGCCCCGCATGACGAGGCCGCGGCCTGGGCCGAAACGACGCTGAGAACCCTGAGCCTCGAGCGCAAGGCCGGCCAGATGATCAGCGTCGAAACGCGCGGCGAGTTCGCCGCGCTCGACAGCCCGTCCTGCGGAAGGCTTGTCGGGCTCATCCGGGACCACGGCATCGGCTCTCTCGTGGTGTACGGGGGAACCCCCCAGGACACGGCGTCTCTCCTCAACCGCCTGCAGCGGGAATCCTCCCTGCCGCTCTTTGTCGCCTCGGATTTCGAAGGCGGGCCCGGTCAGCAGATCGCGGGGGCGTCCGAATTCCCGGCCAACATGGCCCTTTCGGCCGCGGGTTCAGAGGAACTGGCCTACGCGGTCGGCCGGGCGGGTGCCGCCGAAGGCCGGGCCATCGGCATCCACATCACCTTTTCGCCGGTGGTGGACATCCAAACGCGGCCGGATAATCCCGTGCTCGGCGTCCGGTCCTTCGGCGCCGACATCGACGTCCTCGGCCGCCTGGCCGGCGCCTATATCCGGGGCTACCAGGAGAACGGCATGCTGGCGACGGCCAAGCATTTCCCCGGCCGCGGCGACGTCCGGCTAATACCCGGGACCGAGTTCACGGTGAACGACAAGCCGGCGGAGGCCGTCGAGGCAGGCGATCTCGCCGCCTTCAAGAAGGCCATCGGGGCCGGGGTCACCCTGGTCATGTCCGAGCACATCGCCGTTCCCTCGGTGACCGGCGGGTCCGATCTCCCGGCCAGCGTCGAGAAGAAGCTGGCGACAGGCTGGTTGAAGGACCGACTCGGCTTCACCGGCATCCTGACGACGGACGACATGTGGTACGAGAAGGTCGTCCGGCGCTTCGGCGCGGTCGAGGCCTGCGTCCGGGCCGTCGAAGCCGGCCACGACATGATCCTCAAGCCGGCCGATCCGGTCGCGACCATCGCCGGCCTCGTCGAGGCCGTGAAGTCCGGGCGGCTCAGCGAGGCACGCCTCGACGCTTCGGTCCGGAAGATACTCTACTGGAAAGCCCGGCTGAACTTACACCGGGAACGGCTCGTCGACGAGGGCCGTGTCGCCGCGATCGTCGGCTGCCAGGCCCACCAGGCGCTCGTCGCCAAGGTCGCCGACGAGTCCCTGACCCTGGTCAGGAACAACGGCTTCTTCCCGCGGGCGGCTTCCGATCCGGGCAAGATCGTCCACGTTTCGATACAGAGGAAAGAGCTCGACCCGGCCCCGGCCGTCGTCGAGGCCAAGCTCAAGGCCGCGTTCCCCAGCCTCAAGAGCTTCGCTGTCGGTCCATTCACGTCGGACGAGCGCCGGGCCGCGGCCGTCGAGGCCGCGGGACGCGCCGATATGGTCGTCATCTCGCTCTTCAACGCCCGCACGGCCTACAAGGACAACGGCCCGCTGTCCGACAAGGACCGCGCCCTTGTCGACCGCCTCGTCCGGGCCAAGCCGAAGGCCGTGGCGGCCGTATCGTACGGGAATCCTTATCTCGCGGGCGAGCTCGCCGGCGTTGCGGCGTTCGTCGTCGGCTACGGCGAAGGCGGCTTCTACGGCAACCAGACGGTCTTCGCCGATTCGTTCATCCGGCTGCTCAAGGGTGAGCTCCGTCCCAAGGGCAAGCTGCCGGTCGCCGTCTCGGCCGATTGCCCCGCCGGAACGGGCATCGCATACTGAATCACACCCGCGGGCGGCCGCGAGGCCGCCCGCGTCATGCTCCGGAGGCATCATGGACAAGTTGAAGAAACAGGCCGAACGGAAGATCGCGGTCTGGCCGGCGGCGGCCGTCACCCTGGGGGCCGTTCTGCTGGTTTTCGCGGCGGGCCGCGCTTCCGCCCCCCGGACTCAGGCGCCGCCCTTCCACACGGGCGGAGCCCTGTTCCCCGAGCCCGGACCCGCGCCGGCTCCGCCGGACCCGGTGACGGCCGACAATCCGATGATGCTCCTTTCCCGGCCGAAGAACTTCTCCGCGGCCAGGGTGAGCTCGTTCGCCAGGAACGGCCTCAACCTGGACACCATCCCCGTTCCGCCCGACGGCCGGGAGGTGACCCTGGCGGAACTCAAGGGGCCCGGAGCCATCACCCATATCTGGATGACGTATCGCGGAGGCAGCGAGAACCTCATTATCCGGATCTATTGGGACGGCCATCCCGATCCGAGCGTTGAGGCGCCCCTCGGGGATTTCTTCGGCGTGGCCATGGGGCTGACCGCCCCCCTTTCGAGCCAGCCGATCCAATGCACATCGGACGGCCAGTCGAAGAACGCCTGGTGGTACATGCCCTTCAATTCCTCGGCCCGGGTCACCTTGACGAACCTGCGCTCGCCGGACCATTTCAAGGGCACGAGCGTTCCCCTCCGCCACCAGAACCGCTTCTATTACCATGTGGATTACCAGTCCTACGGCCGCCCGTTGAAGGACCTGCGCTATTTCCACGCCCGGTTCCTGGAGACCGACCCGGCCGAGCGGGGCAAGCCGGTGACGCTCCTCGACGTCGAGGGCGAGGGGCACTTCGTCGGCATCGTCCTGGGCAACCGGTCGCGGACCCCCGGCTGGTTCGGCGAGGGCGACGATATCTTTACCGTGGACGGCCGCCTGGCCATGGTCGGGACCGGTACCGAGGACTATTTCTGCGACGCCTGGGGCCTGCGCGTCTTCAGCGAGCCCTTTTTCGGCTGCCCCGTTTTCGAGGGCCGCGAGATCGGCGACCGGACCAGCCTGTACCGCTTCCATATCAACGACCCTATCCCCTTCCGCCGGTCGTTCAAGTTCGAGATCGAGCATTGGCCCTGGATCAGCGAATTCCCGAACACGGGCCGCGATTACTTCTCGAGCCTCGGCTTCTGGTACCAGAAGGGCTTTCACCGGCCTTGGCCGCGCCTGGGCCGCCTAATCCAGGCCGGCCCCTGGGACCCGGCCAAGGGCCGCTGGCACGTCGCCGGCGCGCTCGAAGCCGAGGATCTCGGTCTCGTCGGCTTCAATAGTGCCAAAGGGGAATCCGGCCGCCCGGAACGGCTGACCCTGATGCCCAACCAGAGCGGGGACGCCATGCTCCAGTTCGATCCCGGCGACTCCGGTGCGGTCTCGCTGGCCGTCCCGGCGGAGCGGGCCGGGACGTATGACCTCAAGGTCCATTACCTGAGGGCCCCTGACTACGGCATCGTCCGCCTGGCGGTCAACGGCCGGCCCGTCGGCGAAGCCATAGACCTCTACAGGGCCTTCGTCGAGATGTTCCCGCGGCCGGTCTGGCCGCCGCGGGAATACGTCTATGCGGGGGTGCCGCTTCGCGCCGGCACGAACATCCTGACCTTCTCGGTGGACGGGAAGAACCCTGAATCCGAAGGCCGCAAGATCGGCATCGATTGCCTGGTCCTGAAGGCAACGGACGCTCCGGCCGGCGGCCTTGATCGGCCGGAGCAGTCGAGATAAAAATGGAGGCAAAGCCGTGACCGTCAAGATGCCGCGCAGGAAGTTCTTTACGGGGCTGGCCGGATTGGGCCTCGCCCTCCCCTGGCTTCACCGCCCGGCCCGGGCCGCCGAGTTCCCGGCGGCCGCCTCCGGACCGGTCAACCGCCCGCTCATCGTCACCAGCAAGACCAACGCCTTCGTCCGGGAAGCCGTCACGACGGCCGCCTGGGAGGAGCTGACGCGCGGCGGCAGCCCGCTCGACGCCGCCATCA
The DNA here is from genome assembly GCA_039683095.1 of Acidobacteriota bacterium. NCBI lineage: Bacteria > Pseudomonadati > Acidobacteriota > Acidobacteriota bacterium. The sequence goes on from JBDKSB010000004.1 coordinate 27,137, forward strand.
AGGGAACGAACGTCTCGGAGCTCGACCCCAGGGACGCCTCGGTCGGCTACGGCGGAGATCCCAACGAGGAAGGGTTCCTCCAGCTCGATGCCTCGGTCATGAACGGCCCCGACGGCAAGGCCGGGGCCGTGGCCGCCCTCGAGAACATCAAGACTCCCTCCGTGGTGGCCCGGCTGGTCATGGAACGGACGGACCACCTCATGCTCGTGGGCAAGGGCGCCCTGAAGTTCGCCAAGATGCACGGCCTCAAGGAGGAGGACCTCCTGACCGACACGGCCCGGGAGCATTGGCGGGACTGGAAAGAGAACCTCAGCGACAGGGACTATTACATGCCGCCCATGGACAAAGACAAGCCCGAGGGCGGCGGGACGATCAACGTTCTCGTCCTCGACGCCAAGGGCGACATCGCCGGCTGCACGAGCACCGTCGGCCATCGCTTCAAGATCGTCGGCCGGGTCGGCGATTCCCCCATCATCGGCGCCGGGCTCTACGTCGACAACGCCGTCGGGGCGGCCGGGGCCACGGGCCAGGGCGAGGAATCGATCAAGACCTGCGCCAGCTTCCTCGTCGTCGAGAAGATGCGGGAGGGCATGTCGCCTCAGGACGCCTGCCGCTACGTCTGCCGCCGCGTCATCGGCCGCCACAACGGCCGGCCGATGTTCAGCCTCAAGCTCGTCGCCCTCAGCAAGCGAGGCGAGTACGGCTGCTGCGCCGTCCGGGGCAAGACGGACAAGGCCACCGGGAAGACCGTGGGCTTGGGCTTCGCCGTCCACGATTCCAGGGGCCACCGCATGGAGCCCGGGGATGCGCTCCTGCCGCCTATGACGGAAGCCGAGCGCAAGACCGTTCCCTGGAGATAGGACACGGGGCCGTCCAGAAAATAGGAATGCCACAAAGGAGCCTGACATGAAAAACATCGGAACATCGATCCTCATCCTGCTCGTCATCGCCTTCGCGGCCGCCGCGCCGGCCGAGGCCCAATCCCTCAGCGCCCTGACGGCGCCGCAGGAGGGGCGGACCATGAGGGCGACGAGCGGCAACCCCGATAACAACGACGACTACCTCGTGTTCGCCCGGGGCGAGACAAAGACCCTGGCCGTCCTCGAGGGTCCCGGCAAGATCACTCACTTCTGGTTCGCTCCCCTGTCCGCGGACATCCGCTATCCCCGGGCCCTGGTCCTGCGCATCTATTGGGACGGCGCGACCGAGCCCTCGGTCGAGGTGCCGTTCGGCGACTTCTTCGGCGCCGGCAACGGCATGCGGGCCGAGGTCAATTCGCTGCCCGTCAAGGTCAGCTCCTTCGGGCGCGGCTACAACTGCTACTGGGAAATGCCGTTCAAGAAGCAGGCCCGGATCACTGTGGCCAACGAGTCCGACCGGGCCGGGGCCGAGCTCTACTTCCAGGTCGATTGGACGCAGTATGAGCAGGCCCCCCCCGTCACCATGTACTTCCACGCCCGCTACCACCAGGAATATCCCCCCGAGATGGAGAAACCCTACACGGTCTTCGCCGGCCAGGGGCGCGGCCACTACGTCGGCACGGTCCTCTCCTCCCAGAACGGCATCGGCCACTGGTTCGGCGAGGGCGACGATTATTTCTACATCGACGGCGAAAAAACCCCCTCCGTCCTGGGCACGGGCACCGAGGACTACATCAACGAGGCCTGGAACATGCGCGTCCACAGCGGCCTCTACACGGGCTGCACGATCTTCGAGCCGCGGTCTCCCGACGCCCGGGTGACGGCTTACCGCTGGCACATCCAGGATCCCATCATCTTCCGCAAGTCCCTGACGTTCACCATCGAGCGGCGCGGCTTCATCATGAACGCCAAAGGCGAGGTCGTCGCCGAATCCGGGTCGCGGCCCGACAACTGGTCGTCGGTCGCCTTCTGGTATCAGGACAGCATCGCCAGGCCCTGGTGCCCCTTCCCGCCCTACCGGGACAGGGTCAATCCCGAGATCGTGCTTCATTTGCCCGAGGTCATGGCCGCGATGAAGCATTCCGACGGGGTGGAGCTCCAGCTCCTGCCCTACAACCGCGCGACCTGGACCAAGCCCTGGTTCCGGGCCAAAAATGCGACCGTCGGCTCCTGGATCGAGATACCCTTCGAGATCAAGGACCCGGGGCGTTATTCGATGTCGCTCTTCCAGACCCTGCGCACGGACGAGGGCCTCTGGAAGGTCCTCATCGACGGACAGGAGATCCCGGCCGTCGGCGAGTCCCATATCCCCGGCGGCTATGACGTCGACCTCGTCCGCCAGCTCGCCCCGGAGGCCGTCAACACGGTCCTCGATTTCTACAATGTTTTCCGCAGGGACGAGCATGAGGACATCATCTACGGGCAGCGCCGCGAGGCGAAGATCGGCCTGTTCGAGTTCAAGCCCGGCGTCCATGCCCTGAAGCTCGTCTGCATCGGGGCCAATCCCCTGGCGGTCGACCCGCTCACGGGCAAGCCCGGCTACAACCTGGCCGCCGACGTCCTGTCGCTGCGCCAGATCCCGTTCGAGAACATGGACGCCTGGGTCGAGAAGATGCTCCGGATGGAGAAACGGAAATAGCCCGCCGAAAGATGGAGGCCGCGCCATGAGAGCGACACCGTTCCGCCTGATCGCGACGGCGGCCCTGGCCGCCGTTCTCGCCGCCGCCCTGGCCGCCCAGGACCTCAACGACCTGATGAAGCCTCAGCCGGGGCGGAGCATGCGGGCTTCGACCGGCGACCTGACCGAGAACGAGGACGCCATCCACCTCGACAAGGGCGAAAGCCGGACCATCATACTCCAGGGGCCGGGGAAGATCGAGCACATCTGGTTCATCGCCAGCTCGATGGACATCCGCTACCCGCGGGCCGTTGTTCTGCGGGTCTATTGGGACGGCTCGCCCGTCCCCTCGGTCGAGACGCCGGTCGGCGACTTCTTCGGCGTCGGCAACGGCATGCGGGCCGACATCGACTCCCTGCCGGTCAAGGCCAGCTCGTTCGGCCGCGGCTACAACTGCTACTGGCCGATGCCGTTCCGCCGGGAGGCCCGCATCGTCGTGACGAACGAGTCCGACAGGGAACCGGCCGGGATCTTCTACCAGGTCGACTGGGTCAAGTGGGACCAGGCGCCGGAGGACCTGCTGTACTTCCACGCCCGTTACCATCAGGAATACCCGCCGCAGATGGGCCAGCCCTACACGGTCTTCGTCGGCGAGGGGCGCGGCCACTACGTCGGCACCGTCCTGTCCTCCCAGAACGCCATCGGGCACTGGTACGGCGAAGGCGACGATTTCTTCTACATCGACGGCGAGAAGCAGCCGTCCATCCTGGGCACGGGGACGGAGGACTATTTCAACGACGCCTGGAACATGCGCGTCCACTCGACCCTGTTCACGGGCTGCACCGTGTTCGAGCCCCGGGGCATCGACGCCCGGATCACCGCCTATCGCTGGCACGTCGCCGACCCCATCCTCTTCAGCAAGTCCCTGCGGTTCGAGATCGAACGAAAAAGCATCATCATGAACGCCGCGGGCCAGGTCGTCGACGATTTCAAGCCGCGCCCCGACCACTGGTCTTCCGTGGCCTACTGGTACCAGGACGGGATCGCCAGGCCGTGGTGTCCCTTCCCGCCCTACCGGGAGCGGGTCAACCCCGAGATCGTCCTCCACCTGCCCAAGGTCGCGGCCACGATGACGCATTCCCCTGGCGTCGAGCTTCAGGTCCTGCCCTACAACCGGGCCACCTGGACCAAGCCCTGGTTCCGGGTCCGGAACGACGCCGTCGGGTCGTGGGTCGAGATCCCCTTCGATATCAAGGAGAAGGGGCGTTATTCGATGTCCCTGTTCCAGACCCTGCGCGAGGACCAGGGGATCTGGAAGGTCCTCGTCGACGGCCGCGAGATCTACGACGCCGGCGAGTCCCAGATCTCCGGCAACTACAGCATCGACGAGGTCGCGCTGATCCCGAAGTCGAAGATCAACAAGGTCCTCGACTTTTACAATATCTATAAGAAGAACGAGCACGAGGACTACACCTGGGGCCAGGGGCGCGAACGCAAGATCGGCCTGTTCGAGTTTGCGCCGGGCAGGCACACGCTCCGGCTCGTCTGCATCGGCGCCAACCCCTCGGCCGTCGACGCGGAGACCGGCAAGCCCGGGTACAATATGGCCGCCGACATCCTGTCCCTGCGGAAGCTCCCCTTTGAGCACACGGACGAGTGGATCGACCAGGTGCTCAAGCTGGAAAAGGGCCGTATATAGCCCTATACTCCAAGGTCGGCCTCGCAAGAAAGGACCCGATCTATGCGACGTTCAGTCCCCTTCGGCCAGGTTGCCGTCCGTCTCGCGGCCGCCGGCCTGGCCGCGACCGCCCTGCTGAGCCTGGCTCCCCTCTTCCCGCAGACGAAGCCCTCGGCCCTGCCCGAGCGCTACCGGGCCTGGCTCGATGAGGACGTCGTCTACATCGTCACGCCCAACGAGCGCAGCGTTTTCCTCGATCTTTCGACCGACCGCCAGAGAGACCTCTTCATCGAGGCTTTCTGGAAGCACCGCGATCCGTCCCCGGGCACGGACGCGAACGAGGCCCGCGACGAGCACCAAAGGCGACTGGCCTACGTCAATCGCATGTACCGGGGCGCCGGCAAGCCGGGCTGGCAGACTGACCGGGGAAAGGTCTATCTCATCCTCGGTCCGCCGCGGACCGCGCGATCGTTCCCCGGCATCTCGACCGTCTATGAATCAGAGGTCTGGTCCTACGAGGGCCTCGAGACCCCCGGCATCCCGACGGACATCAATCTGCTTTTTTTCAAGAAGAACGGCATGGGCGACCTGGTCCTCTACGACCCGGCCGGGGACGGCCCCTGGAGCCTGATGTCCAATTACGAGGGCGACACCGGACAATACCTAGATTCCTACGAAGCATTGAGCCTGATCGAGCCCGAGCTGGCCAAGGCCTCGATCTCCTTCGTCCCGGGCGAGACGGTCGTGCACATGCCATCCCTCATGTCGATGACCATCCTGCAGAACCTCGACTCCGCCGCCTACCGGGCGGTCGAGGATACGTACGCCCGGAAATTCCGCGAATACAAGGACGTCGTCGAGGTCGAATACACGGCCAACTACATCGACAGCGGCTCGATGCTCCAGGTCCTTCAGGATGCGTCCGGGACGTCCTTTGTCCACTACCTGATCGAGCCGGCGGGCGTCTCCGTGGGCAGCGCCCAGAGCCGGGTCACGACGGACCTGGTCTTCAACGGCATCCTGACTGACCGCCTGGGCCGGACCGTCTTCCAGTTCGAGAAGAAGGTCCCGCTCAGCTTCACCGCCGAGCAGTTCGAGAAACTGCGGCAGCGGCCGCTCAGTTTCTCGGGCATCTTCCCCGTCTTGCCCGGCGAATACCGGCTGGCAGTCCTGATGAAGAACGCCGTCTCCAAGGAGTTCACCTCCCTCGAGCGGACGATCAAGGTCGAGGCCGCCGGGGCGGCGCCGCGGCTCTCGCCGCTCATCCTCGCGTTCAACGCCGCCCGCCTGTCGCCGGCACCGGCCGGTCCCAAGCCCTATGTGGTGCGGGACCTTCAGCTCTATTGCCAGCCGGGCGACACGTTCCTGACAAGGGAGCGTCTTTATGCCCATACGCAGGCCCTCGGCCTGTCCCCGCAGATGCGTTCGAGCGGAAGCCTCAGGTTCACGCTGGAATCGGACGAGGGAATCGTCGCGGCCAAGGTCCAGCCGCTGGCCCGTCCGGGCGACATCGACTTCGTCGAGGTCTTCCCGCTGGAGACGGTCAAGCCGGGATACTACCGGATCGTCGCCGCGCTCCTCGACGGGAACGGGCAGGAGATCGGCCGGCAAATCAAGGACTTCCAAGTTTCGGGGGTGGGCTATCTCCCGAGGCCCTGGGTGATCAGCCAATCCGTAATGGACGGCGCGCCGGCGTCGCTCACCGACAACATCCTGGGACGTCAATGGGCCGCCGCCGGCGATCAAGCCAGGGCCGCCGTTCTTCTTGAGCGCGCCTGCAGGGCCAGCCCGGGTATCCGCTCGTTCGCTCTCGACCTGGCCCGGACGTACCTCGTCCAGAAGCGGATGAGCGACGTCCTGGCCGTCCTCGAGCCCTACGTGCCGGAGGCGGAGAAGGATTTCGATCTCGGCTGCCTCCTGGCGGACGCGCGCCGGATCCTGGGACGGCACGCCGAGGCCCTCGAACTCTATCAGGCGCTTCTTTCGTCCTTCGGCCTGAACGCCCGGGTGCTCAACGGCATTGCCGAGAGCCGGCTCAGCCTCGGCGACCGGGCCGCGGCGATCGCCGCGTGGAAGAAGTCGCTGGAGATCGATCCCTCACAGGCGACCCTCAAGGACCGCATTGCCGAGGCCGAGAAACGCCGCTAGACCGCTATTTCTCTTGATATACGACGGCCAGGACGGTCCGTCCGACCGCCGCCAGGGTGTTCTTGTCGATCTTGTCCAGGGTATCGCCGGCGGTGTGCCAGCTCTTGGGGAAGCCGCCGCGCCCGGCGTCATAATCGATGATGTCGATGGTCGGGATGCGGGCAAAGCGGTTGATGTAGACGTGGTCGTCGACGAGCGGGTCGGATTCGCTCTCGATGAAGTATTTCCCCAAGCCGAGGCCGCGGGCCGTCTCCCAGACCATCTTGACGACGGCCGGGGCGAAAGACAGCGACTCCCCTTCCATCGGGAAGACCGCCCCGCGGTCACCGACCATGTCGAGCAGGATGCCGAAGCGGGCCCGGTAGCCGTCCCGGTGCGGGTTCCTGGCCCAGTACTGCGAGCCGAGGCCCCAGCTGTCCTCGGAGGAGCGGCCGCGCCAGTTGGCGTGCTCGCCGAAGTCCTCCAGGTCGAGGAGCACGATATCGACCCCGACGGCGGGCTTCCTCAGCGCGAGACACCGGGCGACCTCGAGCAGGACCCCGGCGCCGCTGGCGCCGTCGTTGGCGCCCATGACCGGCCGGAAATGGTTGGCCGGATCGGGGTCGTGGTCCGCGAACGGCCGGGAGTCCCAGTGGGCGCAGAGCAGGACCCGGTCCCCGGCCCCCGCGTTGAACGAGGCGACGATGTTCTTCCCCTCGAGGGGCCGCCCGTCGAAGGCCCGGGCCTTGAACTCCTGGACGACGACGTCGGGCGTCCACTGCCGCAGCGTCTTGACGAACCATTCGGCGCAGGCGGCGTGCGCCGGCGTGCCGGGCACGCGCGGCCCGAGATCGACCTGGGCTTTCACGAAGCCGTAAGCCGAGGCCGCGTCGAACTCCGCTTTGGCCGCTTTGATCCCCGGCTGGCTGCCGCAGGAAAGAGCGGCGGCCACGAGACAGACGATGGTGACAGGAAATGCTCTGCTGATCATCGTGAGGACATTATACCTTTTTGCCGGGCAAGAGGGACAGCCCCCTGCCGGCCCGAAGGGGTCGAAGAGGTTTGACCCCATCTTGGTTTGACCCTCCCGCTGTTTTATCTATAATTTGGCCTATCGCTATTCTCCCCTCCAAGGAGGTCGGCATGAAGATCGGCGTTCGGACGGCCCTGCGGCTCTCCCTCGTCCTGGTCCTGATCACGGCGTTCAGCGGGGCGGTCGCCTCACCCCAGTCTCCCCAGTCGTCACAGGCGGCCCAGGCCCCCCAAGCCGCGCCTTCCGCCGGCCCGGACGCGGCGGCCCTGACCCGGCACCTGCGCTGGCGCTCGATCGGGCCGGCCAACATGGTCGGCCGCATCTCCGATTTCGAGGCCCTGGACAGCGACTTCTCCCAGGTCCTCGTCGCCACCGCCTCGGGCGGCGTCTTCAAGTCCGTCAACGCCGGGACGACCTGGGAGCCGATCTTCGACCGCTACGGCGCGGCCTCCATCGGCGACGTCGCCTTCTTTCAGAAGGACCCCGACATCATCTGGGTCGGCACGGGCGAGGAATGCGTGCGCAACAGCGTCGCCTGGGGCGACGGCGTCTACAAGTCGACCGACGGCGGCAAGACCTTCGCCCGCATGGGCCTCGAAACGACCCAGACGATCGGCCGCGTCATCACCCATCCGACGGATCCGAACATCGTCTACGTCGCCGCCTCCGGCCATCCCTGGGGCTACACCGGCGACCGCGGCCTGTTCAAGACGACCGACGGCGGCGCCACCTGGACCAAGCTCGCCGGCGGCCTGCCCAACGACGGCAAGACCGGGGCCATCGACCTGGTCATGCACCCGACCGACCCCGAGACCCTCTATGTCTCCTTCTGGCAGCGGCTCCGCCGGCCCTGGCGCTTCGACTCCGGCGGGCCGAACTCTGGCATCTTCAAGACGAACGACGGCGGCGCCACCTGGACCAGGCTCGTCCAAGGCCTGCCTTCGGGCCCGCTCGGCCGCATCGGCCTGGCCGTCTCCCGCTCGAACCCGCAGGTCCTGGAGGCCATCGTCGAGGCCCCCTTCCAGCCCCAGCCGACCATCCGCCAGGGGGGCGAATCCAAGCCCAACCCCGACTACGAGGACATGACCAAGCTCGGCAGCGGCGTCTACCGCTCCGAGGACGGCGGCGCCACCTGGAAGTTCATGAGCCGGCCGAACAACCGGCCGTTCTATTACAGCCACATCTATATCAATCCCCTCGAGGACAAGTGGGTCTACTCCCTGGCCACGGCCATGAGCTTCTCCGCCGACGGCGGCAAGACCTGGAGCCCGATCGGCGGCCTCCATCCCGACTTCCACGCGCTCTGGCTCGACCCGGCGAACAAGAACCGCTTCTACGTCGGCCAGGACGGCGGCGCCTCGCTGACCTACGACCACGGCAAGACCTGGGTCTTCTTCGACAACTTCACCGCGGCCCAGTTCTACGCCCTCAGCGCCGACATGCGCGACCCCTACTACGTCTACGGCGGCCTCCAGGACAACGGCACCTGGGGCGGCCCGTCCATGCACCGCGAGGGCCAGATCCTGACCGATTTCTGGTACAACATCGGCGGCGGGGACGGCTTCCACACCCAGAACGACCCGCAGGACTGGCGGACGGCCTACGGCGAGAGCCAGGGCGGCGAGATCCAGCGCGTCAACGTCGAGACGCGCGAGGCCAAGCGGATCAAGCCGGGCCCGGCGAACATCGTCAACTACAAGGACTTCTATCCGCCGGCCCCGCCGGAGAAGAAGGCCCCCGCGGCCAGGCCGGCGCTCAAGCCCCGGTCGAAACCGGCCGCCAGGCCGGGCATCCCGGCCCAGCCAGCGGGACAGGAGGCCGGCGGGCCGCCCTCGATGCGGCAGCCCCAGACTGCCCTGCGCTTCAACTGGTCGTCGCCCATCGTCCTCTCGCCCCATAATCCGGAGACGGTCTACATCGGCGGCCAGCACCTGTTCCGGTCCGTCGACCGGGGCGACCACTGGATGATCATCAGCCCCGACCTGACGACGAACGACAGCTCCAAGTACGCCCCCAAGAATCCGCCGGACGGGCCCGGGCCGACGGGCGGCCTGACGCCGGACGTAACCGGCGCCGAGACCTTCTGCACCATCATCACCGTCTCCGAGTCGCCGCGCGTCCCCGGCCTCATCTGGGTCGGCACCGACGACGGCAACGTCCAGCTGACCCGCAACGGCGGCAACGCCTGGACCAACGTCCGGCCGAACATCAAGGGCCTGCCCTCGGGCCTGTGGTGCAGCCGGGTCGAGGCCTCGCATTTCGACGAGGCCGTCTGCTACGCGACCTTCGACGGCCATCGCTCGGACGACTTCCACCCCTATGTCTTCAGGACGGCCGACTTCGGCGAGACCTGGACGGCCATCTCCGCCGGGATCCCGGACGGCCAGCCGGTCTACGTCATCCGCGAGGACCCGGTCAATAAGAACCTGCTCTTCCTGGGCACGGAGTTCGGCGTCTTCTTCAGCCGCGACGCCGGCGCCGCCTGGTCCAGCCTGCTCCTAAACATGCCCACCGTCGCCTTCCACGACCTCCTTGTCCATCCCCGCGACGGCGACCTAATCGCCGCGACGCACGGCCGCGGGCTGTGGATCCTCGACGATATCTCCGCCCTGCGCAAGGCCACCGACAGCGTCCTCGGCCAGGACGCGGCGCTCTTCGAGCCGGCCAAGCCGGGCACGCGCTGGCTGCGCATCCAGCGCGGCGGCTACGGCCGCGGCGATCTGTACTTCAAGGGCGAGAACCCGCCGGAGGGGGCCCTCATCGCCTATTATCTCAAGGATAAAGCCGAGGCCTCGGCGACGCTGGAGATCGCCGATCCCGCGGGCGCCCTGAAGACGACCTTTCTCCTCGAGGGCGCCGGGCCGGGCATCAACCGCCTGGCCTGGGACCTGCGCTTCGACCCGACCGCGGCCACGGTCCAGTCCCTGGTCCTCAATATCAAGCGGCAGATCGACACGGCCCTTCTCCGGGCCGGCCTCGCCGACGAGCAGAAGGCCTCCCTGAAACAGGCCCTGGCCGACCTCGACCGGTGGGGCACGAACTTCCGCAAGGTCGCCGAGATCCAGCGCCGGGTCCTGGCCGTCATCCTGCCCGGCGGCGGGATGTACGGCGGCATGGGCATGCGCGGCATGGGCGGGCCGCAGGCGGAGCCCGGCACCTACACCGTCAAGCTGACGGTCGGCGGCAAGGCCTACGCGGGCAAGGTCGCCGTCCGGCTCGACCCGATGCTCGAAGGGAAATAGAAACGGGAGGGGGCGCCCGCCGAGGGGCGCCCCCTTTTTACGATCGGGCCGGCGCTCGGCCGGCGCCTATCTCATTGCTTGAACAAGGGGTCGGGGCTGACCTTGATCGTCTTGGTGGCGACGTCCTTGCCGTCGACGTTCAGGGTCACCTTGTAGGCGCCGTTGTCGACCTGGTTCATCCGGCCGCGCATGCCGCCGGGCCGCGGGCCGGCTTGCTGGGCCGGATCGACGCGCCTGGTCAGGTTCCAGGAGGATCTCTGGAGGCCCTTCTTGGCCGTCCCGACGACCTCCTGGATGAGCGTCCCCTCGAGGTCCTTGATGACCAGCTTGACCGACTTGGGTTCGCCATTCAGATGATAGTAGAGGGTTGCCGCCACGGGCGGGTTGTCGCACTTGGCGAACTCGCCGTACTGCTCGCCGCTCTGGATGTAGCGGTTCCAGCGGATGACCTCCTTGGGGTCGAAGAGGTAGGCCTCCCGGGCCAGGTTCTCGGCCGTCATCTCCCTGAGCGGGGCGATGTCGGCCACGTAGATGCCGCGGCCGTAGGTGCCGATGGCCATCTCGCGGTCGCGCGCCTGGATGGCCATGTCGCGGACGATGACGTTCGGCGCCGACGTCGAGAACGGCGTCCAGGTCTTGCCCTTGTCGATGGAGACGTGGATGCCGAGGTCTCCGGAGATATAGAGGACGTTGGCGTTGTCCGGGTCCTCCTCGACGTCGAAGAGCGGGTTCTGGAGGCCGCCGGAGATGTCCTCCCAGGTCTTGCCCAGGTCATGGGTGACGAAGAGCCAGGTCCTGTCCTCGTTGTGGGTCCGGTAGCCGCTGAAGCCGGCGTAGCAGGTGTTCTCGTCGAAGCGGGACGGGACGACCCGCTTGACCCAGCGGTCGAACGGGATGAGGGCGCCCTTGGCCCCGGGCTTGGCCTTGCCGGTCCGCATGTCGTAGAAATTCGCGGTGATGTTGGTCCAGGTCACGCCGCCGTCGGGGGACATCTGGAGGTTGCCGTCGTCGGTGCCGGCCCAGTAGAGGCCGGGCTTCCTGGGCGATTCGGCGAAAGCGTAGATCGTCGCGTACTGGAGGTTGGTCTTCCTGGCCTCGTCGAGCCTGGCCTTGTCGGCCCTGGTCAGGTCGGGGCTGATGGTCACGAAGGTGTTCGGGTCGCCGTGGCTCAGGGAGCGGTGGACGAACTGCGAGCAGATGTAGACGATGCCGGGGTTGTGGGGCGAAAGGACGATCGGGGCGTTCCACTGGTAGCGCTGGGCCGGCATCCCCTTGGCCAGCTCGTCGGCCGTCGTCCGTTTGGCCAGCGGCGATGTCTCGCCGGTGAGGATGTTCTGGCGGCTGGAGGCGCCGAACTGGCTCTCGTAATAGACGTACTCGGGGTTCCACCAGTCGCGGACGACGTAGAAGGCGTCGCCGGTGGGAAAATAGCGCCAGTCGGCGGCGAAAACGCCCCAGGCGTTCCGGCTCTGCGACGGGCCGATCCAGGCGCCGTTGTCCTGGGTGCCGCCCATGACGTTGTAGGGCCTCTCGCTGTCGACCGCGACGTCGTAGAACTGCTGGGCGCTGACGGTCGCCTTCTGGCTCCAGTGCTTGCCGCCGTCCCAGGTCTCGCCGCAGCCGCCGTCGTTGGCGCTCAGGATGTGGCCGGAGTTCTGCGGATCGAGCCAGAGGGCGCGGTGGTCGACGTGGAGCTTGTAGGCCCCGCTGTCCCAGCCGGTGGCCTTGAAGGTCTTGCCGCCGTCGTTGGAGACGGTCACGTTGGTGTCGCAGGCGTAGAGGACCTGGTCGTTCCGGGCGTCGACGTAGAGCCGGGCGTAGTAGCCGGCCTCGGTCTGGTTGACCAGGCCGCTGCCGCCCTGGAGCTTGTACTCGGTCTTCCTGACCCAGGTCTCGCCCAGGTCCCCGGAGCGGTAGATCACGCCGGAGCGCTTGACCGGCTCCTGGTTGCGCAGGACGCCGCCGTAGAGCATCTCCAGGACGTGGCGGTTGACGACTTGCGAGCGGCCCTTGGCCTCGCTCGAATCGGCTTTCGGGGCCTCGCGCTTCTGGAGGGACTCGATCTCGGCGACGGCCGCGACGAGGGCCTTGTTCCTGGCGTAGGCCTTGCGGGCCGCGGCGTCGAACCTGGCCAGGTCGATCCCGGACTTCGCCAGGAAGTCCTTGTCGGCGATGATCTCGTTGAGCTTCTTGACGAGATCGGCCTCGTCGGAGGCGGCGATCGGCGTGAACTTGGGGGCCTGCCTGGCCAGCTCGGGATGGATCTTGAAGGCCTTGAACTTGCCGAAGCTCTGGCCCTCGGCGAACAGGCTGCCGCCTCCGAACCCGCCGCCGAAGCCGCCGGGGGCGCGGAAGTTGGCCGCGCCGTCGCGCTCGGCCAGGCCGAGGTTGACTTCCTCGTCGAGGCGGGCATAGACGATGTCCGGGTTCTTGGCGTAGATGGCCAGGCCGGCCCGGCCCATGTCGAGATCGACCGGCAGGCCCTGGACGAGCTTTCGCCAGGTCTTGCCGCCGTCGGTCGTCTTGTAGAGGTAGTTGCCCGGCTGGCGGTCGATGTAGGTCCAAGCCCGCCGGTAGGTCTTGTAGGCCTGGGCGATGACGACGTTGAAGTCGCGCGGGTCGACGGCGAAATCGCCGACGCCGCGGTCGTCGAGCGGCCAGAGCCGCTCCCAGGTCCTGCCGCCGTCGGCCGTCTTGTAGAAGCCGCGCTCGCAGTCCGTGGCGTTGTCGTAGAGCTTGCCCTCGGCGGCGACGTAGACGACGTCAGGGTCCTTGGGATCGACCTGGACCTTGTTGATGAAGAAGCTTCGGGTCAGGCCGACGTTCGTCCAGGTCTTGCCGCCGTCCGTCGATTTCCAGACGCCGTTGCCGTGCGAGCTGGCGCGGGCGTGCATCGGCTCGCCCGTGCCCAGGTAGAGGACGTTGTGGTCGGACGGGGCGACGGCGAGCGAGCCCATGCTCATGTTGCCGTACTTGTCGAAGATGGGCTCGAAATGGATGCCCGCGTCCTCGGTCTTCCAGACGCCGCCGCTGGCGGCCAGGACGTAGTAGGTCGTCGTCTGGCCGGGGGGAACGGCGAACTCGGCGATGCGGCCGGAGAAGTTGACCGGCCCGATCCAGCGCCAGGTCAGCTGGTTGAGGTCGTCGGCCGTGACCTGAGCCCGGGCCCGGACGGCGCCGGCGGAGCCCAGGACGAGGCCCAGGGCCAGGAAAGCGGCGAGGAGACGGGACAGGCGGGTAGACATCGACGGTCCTCCTGAGGGTTTCGGTGCGGGCGGATGCGGCATCGGCACGTTGTTCTTAGGACGACGGACGGCCGGGCTTTCTTCCCTGTCACGGGATCTTTCCGAATGCAAGGCGAGGGCGAAATTCATAACCCCGATCTTCGGCCGGAACCGGCCGGCGGGGGTTCCGGCGTTTGCCGGCGATCATCCGGGCCAACCACGATCCCGAGCCGCTTATCCCGACCGGCAAGCAGATTGAGAAAAGGCGGCAAAAAACCGGGGCCTAAAGCTGTTCCCGGCCCGCCGGATTCATGATATGCCCATTTTTATCATAGAGTTGCGTTAGCCAAGGCACGCTTAGACGGGAGGCCGGAGGCGCTTGTGGAACCACGGCTGAAGGGCCTTCATTTTAGCCTGCTGGGAGGCGGGGGCGCGGCGGCGGGCGGTGGCCCGTTCGGCGCTCCCCTCGGGGGCGCCCCAGCGGATCTCGATGCTGTCGTTGGGATTGTAGGCCGTCTCCAGGGCCGCCTGTCGGCGGAAGATCTCCCCGATCGTCAGAACGCGGCCGGAGCCGTCCGATCCCTTGTAGGCGATGGACAGCTCGCCGGCCCGCTTCCTCAAGAGGGCCTCGAGCTCACCCCGGACCTCGTCCGGCGACTTCCGGCCGCCCACGTCGAAAGAGGCCGGGTCGCGGGCGACCTTGTCCGGGAACTCGAGGATGGTGTCGATGGCGATGAGCAGGCGCATGTCGCGGTTGGGCGTCGAGAAGTTCTCCCAGGGCCCGAGCGACAGGAAAACCGACGCGCCCGAGGGCATGGGGATGACCGTTCCTGGATGGGCGGTCATGTAGGCCTCGCCGTTGGCCACCGAGCCGACCCGGACGATTAGCTGCTCGTGGAGGGCCTGGAAAAGGTCTTCGAGGGCCGCCCTGGCGTCGAGCGGGTCGGGATTGATGAGCTTTTCCATGATGGCGTAGAAATCCCGGCCCGGCATCCCCCGCTGCTGTAGCGAGAAGTCCCCGTAGTCGGGCCTCCCGACGATCTCCTTGTTCGTCAGGAAGCGCTGGCGGCCGGACTCGACGACGATCGGCCGGAAGGCCTTGAAGCCCGGCTGGCCGACGACGTCGCTGGTGGCGAAGAGGAAGTTCCCCTTCCAGAACCTCTTGACGCCGATCGTGCCGTCGGGCTGGGCGTCCGTCCCGAGGAGCAGGCCTGGTGACTTGCGGGTCTCTGGGACCCAGCGGACCAGCGTGTAGGTATGGCCGTAGGGGTCGGCGAAGACCGTGCCCGGCTTGAGGGCCCGGCGCGTCAGGGGCAGCGGATAATAGTCGGTGCCGTCGGCGTCGAGGGCGGTCCGGCCGTTTCCGGCGTGGACGACGTTCTTTATGAGGTTGAAGAAGGATTGCATTGCGGCAGCGGAGCGGCCCCGGTCCTGGCCCGGGGACCGCCCGGTCACGGCGTCGATGAACCGTTCGGCCCGGGGAGGCGACTCGAGCGTGCCCCAGCTCGTCTGGTGGAAGCCGAAGGGCAGGCCGAGCTTCCAGGCGAAATAGGCCCTCAGGAAGAAAGGGTTGTCGGCGCAGTCGGGCGTCAATTCCAGGGGGCGCGGGCCGGAAGGATCGTCCTCGCCCAGGCCCAGGTGGTCGTGGAGGATATTCCGGCCGCGATCGCGGGTGACCTCATGGAGGGCCTTCCAGGTCGAGCGCTCGTCGGCCTCCGCGTAGAGGGCCTCGATCCAGGCGGCATAGAGGCTTTCCGAGGCCCAGGACCAGCCCTTGGACACGTCGAGGGCCCGCGAGGGATCGACGACGGCTTCCTCCCGGCCCTCGGCCAGGACGACCGAGAACGGGCCTTTGGGGGCGCCGGCGAATTCCGCGGCGGCCCAGAACGGAGGCCCTCCTCCCTTCTTGACCGCGAGCGGCCTGGTCTCGCCGGAAGGGCCGCGGAGGACGAGCCGGACCTTGGCGGCGTCGGCCTCAAAGGCCGCCAGGACGCGCAAAGGCCGGCCCGGGCGCGGCTGGGCGGGCGAGACGAGGACGGCCCGCCGGCCGCCGAGCGCCGCGGGCGACGCCGCGCCGAGCG
Organism: Acidobacteriota bacterium; assembly: GCA_039683095.1. Classification (NCBI taxonomy): domain Bacteria; kingdom Pseudomonadati; phylum Acidobacteriota; species Acidobacteriota bacterium. The sequence goes on from JBDKSB010000004.1 coordinate 43,060, forward strand.
GGCAAAGCGGGACGAAGAGAACGGACAGGGCGACGACGGCCGCGAGATCGGCGGCAAGGGCGGAGGCCGCGGTCCGCGGCATCCGCCCGCGGACGTCGCGGCCATCGGGACGATCGGCGGTCATCGGAGCCGTGGGCGCCCGTCTCGGCCGGATCAGGCCTTAGAAGTAATACCGGAAGCCGACGGCCCCGGCCATCTGGAGCTCGGTCGCGGGAACGAGATCGAGCATGGGAACGACCTCGAGGAAGATCTCGACCGGCGTTTTAGCGAATTCGTAGGCGAGGCCGACCGGGATGCGCAGGCTGACGGTCGTGTCGTCGGCGAACTTGACCCGGGCGCCTAGCCCGTAGAAGAGCGACATCCGGCCCGTCTCGACCCGGAAGAGATTGAAATTGTGAAGGAGGACGTCGCTGTGGACCTGGAAGTACCCGCCGTTGACGAACGACCAGGCGGCCGCGGCGTCCCAGGCCACGGTCTGCTTGCTCCAGAGCTTGAAGCTCAGGCCCGTCGGTTCTCCGACGATGATCCCGACCCCGATGTTATGATTGCTGTCGGCGAACGTCAGGCCGGCCAGGCAGCCGAAAAGAACAAGAATGATCGCAGCTCTCTTCATGGTGATATGGCTCCTTGTGATATCCAGGTCGTTGAAAACATTATCACCAATCCCCTCCCCGGTCAAACCCCAAAAGGGGGACATTCAGGCCCGGATCCCTCTCCGGAGGCTCCGCTCCCTGCCGGTCCCTCAGCCCGCGGCTTTGCCGATCGTCAGCGGGCACGGCGGCTGGGCCAGGCCGATCCCCTCCTTGAGGTAGCGGTCGTGGAGCCGCTTGTAGAACTCGTGCCGGAGCCGGTACATCTCCTCGTATTCCTTGATCCGCAGGATGACCGAGAAGCGGACCCCCAGGTCGGTGAAGGCGTTGTAGCGGATGGCCGGCTCGAAGCCGGGGATGGCCCAGGCGGGATCGGCCAGGACCTCGCGGGCGACCTCGAGCGTCACCCGCTCGACCAGGGCCAGGTCGCTGTCGAAGGCCACCGCCACGGGCAGGAACAGGCCCATCTCGGTCTTCGGCAGGTGGGTGTTGGTGTAGATGGCCGCGGCCAGCTTGCTGTTGGGCACGATGACCATGCTGTCCTCCGGGGAAAGGATGGTCGTGTTGCGCCAGGTGACGTCGCAGACCCGGCCTTCCTGGCCGGTGTCGAGCCGGATGTAGTCGCCCGGCTGGATCTTCCGGGCCATGAGGATGTTCATCCCGGCGAAGAGGTTGGCCAGCGTGTCCTGGAAGGCCAGGGCCACGGCCAGCCCGCTGACGCCCATGGCCGTGAGCAGCGGGGCGATGGAGACGCCGAGATAATCGAGGACGATGAGGAAGGCCAGGAGGTAGACGACGAACGAGGCGAAGTTCTTGAAGATCGAGGTCGGCACGTGGACCTTGCGGTCGATGTAGACGTAGATGGCCCGGCGCGACATCCGGGTGAAGAAGATGGCCGCCGACAGGATGCCCAGGACGCCGGCCGCGCGGCGGGCCAGCATCAGCGGGTAGGGGCTCAACGGGACGATCTTGAGGACGATGCCCAGGCCGATGAGGAGGAACCACAGGACGACGAGCCCCCGCATCGACTCGACCAGGACGTCGTCCCAGAGGTTGGCGGTCCTCCTGGCCATGGCGTGGAGCGTCGAGCCGACGATCCGCTGGACGAGGAAGCCCAGCAGGAGCGCGGCGGCCAGGACGGCCAGCGTGATGAAGAGGTGCGACAGTTCGAGGGGCGGCGTCGCGACGGCGGGCGCGGCGGCCGGCTGGGCGGCTTGCCCCGCGGCTTGCGGGACGGCCTGCGGAGCCCGGATCACGGCCTTGGCGACGGCGCTGAGGAGGATCAGGGGGTTCATGCGCATTTGCTCCAGCCGCAATTGATGCAGACGGGGCACTTCTCGTCGGGGAGGAGCGCGCCGCAGATCTTGCAGCGAACGGTGTAGAAGTCCTTGGCGTTGTGCTTGACCTCGCCGAAGTGCTTTTCCAGGACCTTGGCGATGGCGTCGGGGATGGACTGGATGAGGCCGCCCTCGGTGAAGACGGGCTCGGAGCCGCCGATGCCCTTGAGCTGCGCGATGACCTCCTCCGGCTCGACGCCGCTGCGCAGGGCGGTCGAGATGAGGCGGCCGAGGGCCTCGGCGTCGGCCATCGTCGAATAGCCGCTCTTGCCGATCGAGGCGAAGACCTCGAAGGGCTTCTGGTTATGGAAGGAGATGGTGACGTAGAGGTTGCCGAAGCCGGTCTTGATCTTGTCGGTGACCGAGGGCAGCGAGTCGGGGCGGCCCTGGGGGTGGAGGACGTCCGTGCCGTCCTTGTAGAGGACCTGGCTCTCGCGGCAGCCGTCGCGGTAGATGGTGATGCCCTTGGCCCCCAGGTCCCAGGCCAGGCGGTAGGCTTTCTCGACGTCCTCGACCGCGGCCTCGTGGGGGAAGTTGACGGTCTTGGAGACGGAGTTGTCGACGTGCTTCTGGAAGGCCGCCTGGGTCTTGATGTGCCATTCGGGGGCGATCTCGTGGGCGGCCCGGAAGTAATCGGGCAGCGGCTTGCCGGGGTTCTTCTCCTGCCAGGCGGCGTAGAGCGGGTGGACGTCCCTGAGCTCGGCGTCGATGATCCGGGAGACGACCTCGAAGGCGAAGACGGGCTCGATCGACGAGGAGCAGCCGGCGATGCGCGAGATCGTCCCGGTCGGGGCGATGGTGAAGACCGTGGCGTTGCGCATCTTCGCGCCCCTGTAGGCCGACTGGGCGATGGCCGGGAAGGAGCCGCGCTCGACGGCCAGGTCGCGGGAGGCGTTCGAGGCCTCGGCCCGGAGGAAGGCGGCGACCTTGTCGGCCAGGGCCAGGGCCCTGGGCGAATCGTAGCGGACCTTCATGAGCAGGAGCAGGTCGGCCCAGCCCATGACCCCGAGGCCGATGCGGCGCGTCGACCGGGTCATCTTCTCGATCTGCGGCAGCGGGTAGCGGTTGACGTCGATGACGTCGTCGAGGAAGCGGACGCCGAGGCGGATGACCGAGGCGAAACGGGCCCAGTCGAAGCGGTCCTTCGCCCGGGCGTCGTAGAAGTTGGCCAGGTTGATCGAGCCGAGGTTGCAGGACTCGTAATCGTGGAGGGGCTGCTCGCCGCAGGGGTTGGTGGCCCGGATGGGGCCGAGCCCGGCGGTCGGGTTGGCGGCGTTGACGCGGTCGATGAAGATCAGGCCGGGGTCGCCGACGGCCCAGGCGGACTCGACGATGAGCTGGAAGATCTTGCGGGCGTCCCTGCGGCCGACGGCCGCGCCGAGATGCGGATCGACGAGGTCGTACTCGGCGCCGGCCTCGAGCGCGGCCATGAAGGCGTCGGTGACGGCGACGGAGATGTTGAAGTTCGAGACGGACGCGCCGTCGAGCTTCATCTGGACGAAAGCCTCGATGTCGGGGTGGTCGACGCGGAGGATGCCCATGTTGGCGCCGCGGCGGGTGCCGCCCTGCTTGACCGCCTCGGTCGCGGCGTCGATGACCTTGAGGAAGGAGATGGGGCCGGAGGCGACGCCCTGGGTCCGGCGGACGAAGCTGCCCTTGGGCCGGAGGCGGCTGAAGTCGAAGCCGGTGCCGCCGCCCTCCTTGTGGACGAGGGCCGCGTTCTTGACCGTCTCGAAGATGGCGTCGAGCGAGTCCTCTATGGGCAGGACGAAGCAGGCCGAGAGGCACATGCCGCGGCCGGCGCCGGTCAGGGTGGGGCTATTGGGCAGGAAATCGCGGTCGGCCATGATCCGGAAGAAGGCCTCGGCGCAGGCCGCGCGGCCCGCCTTGGTCTTCTCGGCGCCGGCGACGTAGGAGGCGACGCGGCGGAAGAGGTCCTCGGGGGACTTGTCGACGAGCTCGCCCTGGTCGTCTTTCAGGAAGTAGCGGGCCTTGAGGATCTTGAGGGCGTTCTCGGTGAAGCCGCCGGTCAAGGGCATGCGGGTCTCCAATCATTCACCCCAGATATAGTGGCGTCGCAAGGATAATACCAGAAAAATGGGGGACACGATACCTATTTCCTATTTTCCCGCCCGTTGAAAAAGCGGGATATGATACCATTATTCCCCCGGCGCGAACTCGACAATGAAGCGCAACACTTGACGCAAGAAACGGATATCATGTCCCCCATCTTCGATTTTCTGCTAAAATAGACGCCTTTCCGGGAAGGAGACATCAATGGGCGAATTCGGCACGGCGGACAAGCTCGGTAGGCCCGAGATCGCCGCGGGCGCATGGCTGGCCCCGGGGGCGGTCCTGGTCGGCCGGATCGTGCTGGGCCGCGGCGCCAGCGTCTGGTACGGCTGCGTCCTGCGCTCGGACATGGAAGGCGCTGAGATCGAGATCGGCGAGGACTCGAACATCCAGGACGGCACGGTCGTCCACGTCGATGTCAACCTGTCCTGCCGGGTCGGGGCCCGGGTCACTGTCGGCCACGGCGCCATCCTCCACGCCTGCACCGTCGAGGACGACGCCATGATCGCCATGGGGGCCACGGTCCTGTCCGGGGCCAAGGTCGGACGCGGTTCGATCGTCGCCGCCGGCGCCGTCGTCCCGGAAGGGATGGAGATCCCGCCCGGCGTCGTCGCCGCCGGCGTGCCGGCCAAGGTCCGCCGCGAGACTACGGATGAGGACCGCGCCCGCCTCGACCGCGCCTGGCGCATTTATCGAGCCCTGGCTGACTCGGCATCGGGCCAAGGACCGGAAAAATAGGAAATAGGTATTGTGTCCCGCATTTTTGGCAGGCGGGAAAACAGGGAACGGGTATCATGTCCCCCATTAAAGCGGTAATATTCGACCTGGACGGGACGCTGCTCGACACGATCGAGGACATCACCGAGGCGTCCAATCGCGTCTACGAGCCCCGCGGGCTGGGCACTTTCGGCATCGACGAGATGAAAACCCTTGTCGGCGAAGGCGCCGAGGAGCTTGTCCGCCGGGTCTTCGCCCAGCGCGGCAAGCCCTGCCCCTCCGAGGCCGCCCTGGCCGCGATCCTGAAAGACTATCGGCGCGAGTACGACGCCTGCTGGAGCGCCCACAGCCGGCCATACGCGGGCATCCCGGAGGCCCTGGCCGAACTGGCCCGCCGCGGCGTCAGGACGGCCGTGCTCTCGAATAAATCCCAGATCTTCACGGCCGCGATGGTCGAGAAGCTGCTGGCCCCTCACCGCTTCGACGTCGTCCGCGGCTCCCGGCCCGGCGTGCCCCTCAAGCCCGATCCGGCGGCGGCCCTGGCCACGGCGGTCGAGCTCGGCCTCGCCCCCGCGGCCTGCGCCTTCGTCGGCGACACCAACATCGACATGATGACGGCCCGCGCCGCCGGAATGCTGGCGGCCGGCGCCCTGTGGGGCTTCCGCACCGCCGAGGAGCTCCGCGCCAATGGCGCCGACATCCTGCTCAAGGACCCGCCGGAGCTGCTCGCTCTCCTCTAGCTTACGGCCCGTCCGGCCGGCCCATCCGGCCCCGGGCTGCCGCCTGACGGCCGTCCCCTACCTCTCGTATTCCTCCCGGCCGACTTGGCGCGTCAGCAGGTGCCGGACCGTATACCCCTGGAACCTCTGCCCCGCCGTCCCGGCCGCCGCGGCCAGCCTCGTTTCCGTGACGACATGCTCGTCCATCGTCACCTTCCTGACCCAGCGCCCGGCCAGATCGATATAGATGTCGCCGACGTATTGGGATCCGCCCTCGGTGACCATATCCCGGCCGTCCGGCTGGGGCATGATCATCTTCAAGGTGCTCTCCCCCGAATCGTAGCCAACGACGGCGCAGGCCGCGCCATCGACCAGCCCGATCCCCTTGAAGGTCAGCCGGACGTCGCCGTTCCGGAAAGCCGAGCCTTCCCTGATCGCGCTCCCCAGGTTGACCGGCGGCTCGGTGAAGGCCGACGCGTGCCGGACGGTCTGACCGATCGCAGTCAGGTCCTGGATGCCTTTTCCGACCTCCACCGGCCTGGCGAACTCGTCGTTGAAAGCATGGAAATCAATGAAACTGTTGTAGATGGGATAATTCCCGATCCCCGGGATCTTCCTGCCCGTGTTCGTGACGAGGGCCTCGAACTTATCGTGCGGGATGCCCAGCACCTGGCCCTTCTCGTCCCGGCCGCTCGCGTTGCTCTTGAACACGTAGCTCCAGCCGGCGAGCGAGGGGATCGTTTCCGGCTCCCCCTCCCCGGCCCGGACGATGAACTGGCGCACGGTGTATTCGTCCCCGCCCTTGCCCGAGAGCGCCGCCGGAACGACTTTCATCTTGACCGTGTAAGTCTCGATCCCGGTCCGCCGGCCGTCGAACCCGAAATGGACGAACTCGGTCCGTTGGACGTAATAGCGGACCTCCGGCGCGACCGGCCCGGCCAGGTCGAACGGCCCGGCCAGCCCGGCCAGGCTCTTAGGCAGGCCGGTCGCAACGGCCGGCCCGGCCGGCGCGCCGGCCGACGCCGTACCGCTCCCGGCGGCGGCGGCGCCGCCGCTCGCGCCGGTCAACGCCGCCAGCGTCAGGACCGCGGCGAACAAGCTGATGAGCCGAGTTCTCTCGATCATATCCACTCCTCCGTTCGTCGGGCGATCTCCGCCCCGTTATTACGCCCTATTATAAGGTTTTTCCGATCCCGGGTTATCCTCTTCTCCGGCCCCGGCGCAAGATGCCTGCTCCGCTCCCCGATCTCCGGGTGCCGGCAACCTGACTCCTGGGCGCGTCCGGGCAAAATCGCGGCTGGGCGAACGGAGCCGCTCCGCGGGCCGTTTTCCGCGCCGCATTCCCGGCGCCGCATTCCCGGCGCCGCCCGCCGGCGGCCCTTGACCGCGCCCGCGTCATCGCCCATGATAGGAAAGCCCGGATCCCGTAACGGAGGAAAACCATGACCGCCAGCCGCGCCTCCCGCGTGATCATCGTGGTCATCGTCGCGCTTGCCGCTCTCTTCGCCGGATTCCTCGCCGGCAGGGCCACAGCTCCCGCCCGGCCGTCCGGCGCCGCGTCCGGCGCCGCGGCGGCCATGGCCGCTTCCCCGGCCGCTCTTATCCCGGCCACTCTGCCCTTCGCTGCCGTCCCCGACGTCCGCCAGAGCACCGGCTATACCTGCGGCGCGGCCGCGCTCCAGGCCGTCCTCGCCTATTGGGGCATCGATGAGCGCGAGGACCGGCTGGCCGCCCGCCTGCGGACCACGCCCGAAGCCGGCACTCACCCCGACGCCATCATCCGCGGCGCCCGCGAGCTCGGCCTGACCGCCGACCTCCGCGAGGGTCTGGAGATGGCCGACCTCGAACGCGCCCTGGCCGACGGCAGGTCGGTCATCGTCGACCTCCAAGCTTGGCGCGACAGCCCGGATGCGCCCTGGACCGAGACCTGGGACGACGGCCATTACATGGTCCTGCTGGGCATGGACGCCGCGAACCTCTATTTCGAGGACCCCTCTCTCCTCGGCGCCCGCGGCGTCATCCCCCGGGCCGAATTCGTCGACCGCTGGCACGATTACGAGGGCGAGCCGCCCCTCGACCCGTCAGACCGGAGGTACGTGCACATGGCCATCTTCTTGAAGGGCCGATACCCGGCTCCGGCGCGTCCGGCCGCTTTCGAGCCTGTCCGCTGACAGGAATATCCCTGCCCGATCGGCTTTTTCGGGGGAAAAACGTCCCTTTTATTGATTGAAGCGCCTGCCTGATCCGTCCCATCATTTTTATTCTCTATAGCTTGCGTTAGCCAAGGCGCCTTTGAAAGGGGGCCCTCTCTTCTGGGGTCAGGGGAGGGGACGGATATTCCCCCCCCCAATCACCCCCAGCGGCGATGGACGGCTTCCCAGCCCGCCTTAAAATCGGTCCGTAGTCACGATCGCCGGGCCTTGTCCGGCACGGGGACCGAACAGAGAACGCCATGCGAGAGAACAGGAAAGACAAGCGGATCGCCGAGGAGAACCGGGTGACGATCGAGCTCGCCGGTCCCTCCCCCGCCGACGAGCCGCGCCTCGTCAACGCGCTGACCAAGGACATCTCCCTCGGCGGCGCCCGGATCGTCACCGACCGGTTCTTCGAGGTCGGCTCCTCGCTCCGCATGACGCTCTACCTGTCCAAGTCCAAACAGATCGTCAAGGCCCGGGCCGACGTGCGCTGGAACCGGATGATCGAGGACGGCCTCTACGAGATGGGGGTCGAATTCGAGCACGGCATCCCGACCGGCGTCCTGGTCCTCATCAATCATCTTTACGGCAAGGGGCAGGCGATTCCCTCGTCCGTCCAGTTCTAAAGGAGGTCCCATGAACCCCAACGCGGATGTCCGGCTCGACCCGGCGGCCATTCTGGACGATATCGAAAAGCGCGTCAGCGAGATCTTCTCGGCCCAGAAAAGCGAGGTCGAGCAGTCCCTCATCGCGCGGATCAACCGTGAGAAGGAAGAGGCCCAGCGGCGGATCGAAGCCGTCAACCGGGACTTCACCGAGGTGCGCCAGGTGCTCGAAGCGCACAAGGCGACCATGGCCGAGCTCCAGTCGACCGAGGAACACCTCCGGGGCGAGATCCGCGGCCATTTCGACCGCGCCGTCAATTACCAGAAGATGATGGAGAACGCGGCCATCCTGGCCGGCGGCGAGCTGGAGAGGATCGGCGGGCTCAACGACGAGATCGAGAAGATCCGGGTCAGGGCGGAGTCGGAATATGCCTGCCTCAAGCAGCGGCTGGGCGGATACGCCGGCATCATCGCCCAGCTCCCGCCTCCAGCTCCCAAGGCCGGGGACGAAGTAAATTGGGTCGAGGAGATCGGCAAGCTGCGCAAGGTCCGCGACCTGCTCGCGACCCTGCGCCAGGCCGGGCTCTCGGATCCCGGGAACGCCGAGCCGCCGGCCCCCGCTGACGAGGCCGCCGCGGTTGACGGGACGGGCGCGGCGCCGAGCGTCCCGGAGACCGAGACGGCCGAGGGCCTGGCCGCCTCGCTCGGCCTCATCGATCAGTCGGACGACGGCTTCCATGACGACACCGAATTCCTCGAAGGCCATCCCGCCTACGAGTACACGATGCCGTCGCCTGCCGGCCCGCGCTCCGCCGAGCCCGCGGCCGAGGCCGCCGCGGTCCCGGACCGGGGCCCGTCCGAGCCGGTCGAGGAAGAGCCCGGAGCCGCCGCCGCGCCGGCCGCGGACGACGATGCCGCCGTGCTCGAGGGCCTGGCCCGCTACCGCCGGACCGAGCCGGTCACGAACGGCACCGAACTCGCCTTCTACTCCTCCGAGGCCGGCGCCGTGCTCGACGCCGCGTCGTTCATGGAGGCCGTGGACAAGGTCCTGGACGGCGCCCAGAAGCTCCACGAGCAGCTGAGCCAGACGACGTCGGTCAAGGACCTCTTCCTGCTGAAGCAGGAGATCCTCAATCAGCAGGAAGTCCTGCGCAAGGTGTTCTTCCGCGTCGTCCGCTTCTGCGACAAGGAGAACGGCCGCCTGCCCGCGTCGCTCGACGAGATCATCGGCTCGCGCAGCCTGAGGGACATCATCGAGCGCCTGACCATGGCCAACTGGAGCGATCCCTCGGACTTCAAGCCCTTCCTGACCGAGCTCAAGGGCATGAAGCGTGCCTTCGCCATCCGGACGTCGGCCACGCCCGATTACCTCCGCTCCGTCCTTGACGAGGTCGAAGGCCGCCTTGGCTAACGCATCAAGCTGCAAAAGAAAAAGTTAGGCCCAGATTAGTTGCCGGCTTCCAGTTTGGACCGTTCTTTTTTTTACCGGTTTTTCGCGATTTGTGGGCATCGATGGACGTCCGAGGCCCCCTCAGGACCTGGACGCGCCACACCGTTCACAAACACGTTTTCGCCGGCAAAAAGAACGGCCCTAAGCTGTAGAGCGTATCCTGAATATCTGCTTATTTGTTTGTTTTCTTTCTGTTGTGTTAGCCAAGGCAACCTAGATGATTTCCAGGACGTCCTTAGACGGGAGCTTGGGAAACCTGGCGTGCGGCTCGGCCTGATACCAGAACGCCACCGACGCGATGTCGTCCTGGAGCGGCAGGTAGCGGCCGCCCGACATCCAGCCCAGAGCCTGGATGGTCACCTTGAGATCCTTCTCGAAGCGGATCGGGTCCATGATGTGCCAGCGGTAGAGCCCGAACCTCTGCTGGACCTGGTAGTGCCCGTCGCCGCGGATGACCTGCGGCAGGCCCGTGTAGGGCGTCGTGAACTCGCGGTACTGGATCGACCCGTCCGGGGCCTTGGCGTCGAAGTCGTAGGAGCCGCAGAAGTAGTCCTCGGTCCCGGTGCCGGCGATGGTCGGGAACTTCGAGTCCCCGTCCATGTAGAACTTGATCTCGCCCTCGCCCCACCAGCCGTTGTTGTGGACGCCCCAGGCGAGATACGTGCCGACGTAGTGCCCCCAGCCCTTGACGCCGTCGACGATCGTGTAGACGTCCTTGTACGGCACCGGGTTGACGCGGCGGAACTGGGCATGGAAATAGGCCGCGTCGTCCGGCACCTCGGTCAGCGCGTAGTTGACCTGGTAGTAGATGGTGAACTTGTCGTCGGCGATGTTCTCTAGCGTGATCTTGAAGCCCTTGCGGAAGGGCATCTCCCAGTAGCAGTTGAAGGCGCTGCCCGGGTTGACGCAGACCGGGAGCGACGAGATCTGGGCGTACTGGCCCCAGCCGCAGGCGAAGAAGTCTCCGAGCGGGCATTCGACCGAGGGCTCGGTCTCGCCGTCCCAATAGAAGCGCAGGATGGCGAAGCGCCAGTTGCCGGCGGGCGTGCACCAGATCTGCTGGATGGCCCCCTGGCCTTGGACGTCGGCCATGACAAAGGTCTCCTTGGGCTTGAGGGTCACGTAGGGCGAGACCTTCCAGCCCTGGCCGAGGTCGCGGGCGGCGTTCTTGGCCGGCCCGTCGGTCGACATGGCGGCCTTGCCCTTCTCGCCGGTGAAGTTCTCCGGGCTGATCGAGCGGGTCTGGGCCTTGGACAGGCGCGAGAGACTGCTCAGGCTCATGCCGAGCCCGTTGAAGCCCTTGCCCTTGTCCTGCTGGGCGGCGGCCGGGATGATCACGGCCAGGGCCAGCAGCGCCGCCCCGATCATCGAAACGGGAATCTTTTTCATGTTTCCTCCTGGAACGCTCGCGCTCATTCTATTCAATGAAAATGCGGGACACAATACCTATTTCCTATTTTCCCGCCTGCAAGAAATGGGTTCTTCTCCAGATTCCGGGAAGCTCCTCTCTCCGGCTTTGCTCGGGATATGCTTCTTGCTCCCCGGCCCCCCCCGGCATTGGGAAGCGGATTCTTGGGAGCGACCGGGCAGGATCTCGGCTGAGCGCTCTCGAAGCCGCGATCCTGCTAAATATCAACAAAGGCACTTTCTGAAGATCTTTCTCAGAAGCATGGCTCCGAGTCGCTCCGCCATGCTCCTGATGGTCGCTCCGAGGACTCCGCTCCCTGCCGTACATCCCTCGCCGCCTCGAGAAATTGCCCGGAAATGGGAGAAGAACCAAGGAATGCGGGACATGATCCCGTTTAGAGAATTCAAGGGGATACGATCCCTTTTCAAGAGAAAAGGGGCAGGCCGAAACAAGGGGAAAATCGGAAATAGGTATTGTGTCCCGCATTTCGGTATGCATTTCGGTGGATTATTCCGGCGGGCAGGATGTATCATCTGTAAAGGCGGGCGGCCGCCGGGAGGAACGCATGACTAGTCGCATCTCCGATACGAACAGCCACCAGGGATCCGGCGATAGGCCCCCTCTGACGACCGAACGGACGCGCTGGCCGCGTAGGTTCGGACCGTCCGCCCCGGCCGTCATCGTCCTGGCGGCCGTCCTCGGCGGCGGGCTCTGCGCCGTTCTGGCCGACCGCCCTTGCCCCCTGTCCGCCGCGCGGCCCCTGCCCGGCTATCCCACTTCCTGGCCCGCGGCCTCGTCGAGCGCGCTTTCGCCCTCATCATCATCTTCCTCTTCCGCTTTTTCCGCGCCCTCTGCCCTATCTTCTTCCCCGGCTCTCTCGACCCCCTCGTCTCCCGCCGCGCCGGCCGCGATCCGGACCGGCGAAACGGAGAATGACCCAATGACGACATCAGATCCCGGCCAGGCCCGCGGCCAGTCCGCCCGCGCGGCCGTCGAGAAGCTCATCGAGGAGCAGAAGTTCGAGGCGGCCGCGGCCGAGTGCGCCCGTCTCCGCGAGGAGGCGCGCCGCGCCGGCGACGCCTCGCTCTGGACCTGGTCGCTCATCCGCGAAGGCCAGCTCCGCACCTCCCTCCACGGCTACGAGACCGCCGTCCGCTTCCTCAAGGAGCAGGCCTGGCCCGATTCCCCCGTCGAGCGCGACCTGCTCGAGCTCTTCTACGCCCACTCGCTCGTCACCTACTGCCAGGCTTACTCCTGGGAGATCGACCAGCGCGAGACCGTCGAATCCAAGGGCCCGGTCGATCTCAAGGCCTGGACCCGCGACCGCATCTTCGGCGAGGCCTGGGCCGCGCTCCTCCGCGCCTGGAAGGACCGGGACCGCCTGGCCGCCCGCCGCGCCGCCGAATTCCCCGACTTCTGGAGCCCGGGCGACTACCCGGCCGGCGTGCGCGACACCCTGCGCGACGCCGTCGTCTACCTCATGGCCCGGCTGGCCGCCGACACGACCTTCTGGACGCCGCGCCAGTCGAACGAAACCTGGCTCATCGACCTGGCCGGCCTCCTGGCCAAGGCCGGGCGCGTTTCCCCGGCCGACGCGGCCGGCATCCTCGCCTCCCCCGCGGCCCATCCCATCGAGAAGGTCGCCGCCCTCCTCGGCGAGCACGAGTCCTGGAGCCGCCGCAACGACCGCCCGGCGGCCGCCCTCGAAGCCCGCTTCGTCCTCGTCGAAGCGCTCCACGAGGCCTTCAGCGACGAGGACGGCCGGGCCCTCGTTCGCGGGCACCTGGCCGATCACCTCGCCGCCAACGGCAAGGACCCGGACTCCTGGTGGGCGACGGGCCAGGCTATGCTCGCCGAATACACGCGCGCCGAGGGATCCCGCGACGCCCTGGTCCGGGCCCGCAAGATCGCGCTCGAAGGCGCCGAACGCTTCCCCGGCTCGCCCGGCGGCCGGCGCTCGCTCCACATCGTCAAGTCGATCGAGGCGCCCGAGTATTCGGTCGAGGCGATGCGTCTCGACGCGCCGGGCCGGCGCTCGATCCGCGTCACGCACCGCAACCTCGACCGCGTTTACCTCCGCGCCTACGCCCTCGACGCCGAGGCGCTCATCAGGGCCTCGAAGGACTACGACATCTTCCCGCAGGACCGCGACGCCGAGAGGATCGTGAGCGAGCGGACGCCGGCCGCTTCGTGGACGGCCGACCTGGCCAGGACCGCGGACTATCGCGACCACGCCACCTATGCCAGCCTCCCGGCTTCGCTCGCCCCCGGGCTCTATCTCGTCGCCGCCTCGGCCCGCGAGGATTTCCGGGAGGCCGGCAATCGCCGGATCGGCCTTAGCGTTGTCGTCGGCGACCTCGTCCTGATCAAGCGCGAGGGCGCCGGTCCGCTCACGGCCGAGGCTTCGGCCAAGGCCGCGGGCCCGGGCGAAGAGGTCGTGGCCCTGTCCGGCGCCACGGGCCGGCCGCTCGCCGGCGTCACGGTCGATCTCTACGCCTTCGACTGGCGCAAGGGCCACACCCGGATCGACACGAAGACGACCGGCGCGGACGGCCGGGCCCTGTTCTCCTCAGCCGGCCGCAGCGGCTCCTATTTCCTGCTGGCCAGGAAGGGCCGCGACATCGCCTTCGACGCCGACTACATCTATCTCGAGGGCCGGGAAGAGTTCCGCGACGCTTTCAACGCCCTCATCTACACCGACCGCTCGATCTACCGGCCGGGCCAGAAACTCTTCTGGAAGGTCCTGGCCTACAAGGGACGGACGGACCTCGGCCGCATCGCCCCGAACTCAGGCGCGCTCGTCTCGGTCTGGCTCGAGGACATCAACGGCCAGCGCGTCGCCGAGGCCTCGGCCCCGACCAACGCCTTCGGCACGGCCAGCGGCGAGTTCGCCATCCCGGCGGCGGGCCGGCCGCTCGGCGCCTGGCGCCTGCGCTCCTCCCCGTCCGGCTACGCGCCGGTGCGCGTCGAAGAGTACAAGCGGCCGACCTTCGAGGTCTCGATCAAGGACCCGGCCGAGCCGCTCCGGCTCAACCGCGCCGCCGCGCTCAAGGCCGAGGCCCGCTACTACTTCGGGCTGCCGGTTGCGGCCGGCGAGGCGGTCTGGCAGGTCAAGCGCGAGCCGGTCTACCCGCGCTGGTGGTGGTGGGGCGAGACGGGCGGCGGCCGCAGCCAGACCGTGGCCGGCGGACGGGCCGCGATCAACGCGGACGGCACGATCGAAGTCGCCTTCACGCCGCGCGCCGGCGAGAAGAAGGGCGCCGCCGCGGCGGGCCTTTCCTACCGCTACACCCTCTCGATCGACGTCACGGACGAGGGCGGCGAGACGCGCTCGGCCGCGCGGTCGTTCCGGCTCGGCTTCGTCAACGTCGAGGCCCGGGTGGACGAGGAGAGCGCGTTCCTTCGCGCCGGCGAGAAAGGCGCGTTCCCGGTCCTGCGGACCGACCTGGACGGCGCGCCCAAGGCGGGGCGCGGCACGTGGCGGGTCGTCCGGCTCGCCGGCCCCGGACAGACGCTGGCGCCGGCGGACCAGCCGCTGGGCGTCGCGCCCGGCTCTGAGGATCCCGCCTGCCCGCCGACGCCGGGCGACCGGCTGAGACCGCGCTGGGACGGCGCCGTGTCGCCGGACGAGATCCTGCGCTTGTGGGAAGAAGGGCCCGAGGCGGCCAGGGGGACGGCCGAGCACGACGCCAAGGGGATGGCGACGATCGAGGTCCGGGGCCTCGCGGCCGGGGCCTACCGCCTGCTCTACGAGACCGAGGACGATTTCGGAGCGGTTTCGCGGGACAGCCTGAATTTCCTGGTCGCCGGAGAGGCCAAGCCGGCGTTCAGGCTGCCGCTCGTCCTGCGGGCCGAAAGGCCCTCGGTGTCGGTCGGCGGCAAGGCCCGTTTCCTCGTGGACGCCGGCTGGAGCGGCCAGCCCCTGCTCTTCGAGACGTTCAAGGGCGGCGAAGTCTGGGAGCGTCGCTGGCTCGAGGCCGGCCGCGACGGCGGGGTCGTCGAGATCCCGGTGGCCGAGGAGCTGCGGGGCGGTTTCGGCGCGCGCCTGACCGCGATGCGCGACCACCAGTTCATGACCGCCGACGCCTCGATCTTCGTGCCCTGGGACAACAAGGTGCTGGACATCTCCTTCGCGACCTTCCGCGACAAGCTCACGCCGGGCGGCCGCGAGACCTGGCAGGTCACGGTCAAGACGCCGAAAGGAACGATGGGAGCGCCGGCCGAGAAGGGCGCGGCCGAGCTCCTGGCCTACATGTACGACCGCAGCCTGGATATCTTCGCGCCGCACCGGCCGCCGAGCCTGGCCGGGCTCTATCCGAACCGGATGGGGACGAAGGCGTGGGACCCGGGGCTGGGCCAGGCCCCGATGGCCTGCTCGTCCGAGAAAGGCTGGAAGGCGCTTCCCGACTATCCGACTTTCCGCGGCGACGAGCTGGCCTCGCTCGGCGGCTACGGCATCGGCGGGCCGGGGCGCGGATCTCGGGGCGGGGTCCTCGGCGGGGTGGTCGGCGGCGTGCTCGGCGGGGTCAGAGGCGGCGTGGTCGCGGAGATGGAAGCTCCGACGCCGGCGATCGCCCGGCAGGCCAGGATGGGCAAATCCGTCGCTTCCGACGCCGAGGGCAAGGAAGTCCCGCCTCCCCCGCCGCCTCCGGCCGCCGCTCAGGCCGGTCCGGCCGGAGAACCGGCGGCGACCGAGCTGCGCTCGAACTTCGCCGAGACGGCTTTCTGGCAGCCGCACCTCCTGACCGGGGCCGACGGCACGGCGACGATCGAGTTCACCGTGCCCGATTCGGTCACCAGCTGGCGGGTCTTCGTCCACGGCCTGACCCGCGACCTCGAGGGCGGCACGCTCGAGGCCGAGACGAGGTCGGTCAAGGACCTCATGGTCCGGCCGTACCTGCCGCGGTTCTTCCGCGAGGGCGACAAGGCCGAGGTGCGGGTCATGGTCAACAACGCGGGCCCCGCGGCGCTCGCGGGCGAGGTGACGCTCGAGATCACCGACCCGGCCACGGGCGAGAACCTGGCCCCGGCCTTCGGGCTGCCGGCGGCGGTGCCGGCGCAGGCGTTCAAGGTCGGGCCGGGCGGCGGAGCGCCGGTCACGTTCGCGCTGGCGGCGCCGGCCCGGGTCGGGACGGCGGCCTTCAAGGTCACGGCCAGGAGCGGGGCGCTCTCGGACGGCGAGCTGCGGCCGCTGCCGGTGCTGCCGGGGCGGATGCACCTTGTCCAGTCTCGGTTCGCGACGCTCAAGGAGGGAAAGACGCGGGAGCTCCGCTTCGAAGACCTGGCCGGAACGGACGATCCGACGCGCGTCAACGAGCAGCTCGTGATCACAGTCGACGCCCAGCTTTTTTACGGGCTCATCGAGGCCCTGCCCTACCTCGTCAATTACCCTTACGAGTGCACGGAACAGACGCTCAACCGGTTCCTGTCGACGGGCATCCTGACGAGCCTTTACGGCCAATACCCCGCCGTGGCCCGGATGGCCGGGGAGTTGAGCCGGCGCGAGACGGTCTATGAGACGTTCGACGCGGCCGATCCCAACCGGAAGATGGCCCTCGAGGAGACGCCCTGGCTGGAGACGGCGCGGGGCGGCAAGGACGCGGGTTACGGCGTCGAGAAGGTGCTCGACCCGCGCGTGGCCAGGGCCCAGAGAGAAGCGTCGCTGGCCAAGCTCCTGAAGGCCCAGACGTCGAGCGGGGCGTTCCCGTGGTGGCCGGGCGGGCCGCCGTCGCCGTACATGACGCTCTATATCGTCAGCGGCTTCTCCAAGGCGGTCGAGTTCGGCGTCGAGGTGCCCAAGGACGCGGTGGCGAAGGCCTTCGGCTACCTGCACCGGCATTACCTCGACGAGATCGTGGCCGATCTCATGGCCCGCGACAGCGGCTGGGAGCTCGTGACCTTCCTTGATTACGTCATCGGCAATTTCCCGGACGCGTCCTGGACGGGCGGCATCTTCAAGGAGGAGGAGCGGGCGAGGATGACCGCTTTCTCCTTCAAGCACTGGAAGGAGCATTCGCCGTACCTGAAGGGCTACCTGGCGCTGACGCTCAAGAGGGCGGGGCGGGCGAAGGACGCGGCGCTCGTCTGGGAGAGCGTCATGGACAGCGCGAAGACGACCGAGGACGGCGGCACGAGCTGGGCGCCGGAGGACCGCGGCTGGCTCTGGTACAACGACACGATCGAGACGCACGCCTTCGCGCTCAGGACGCTGGAGGAGATCGCGCCGGGGGACGCCCGCGGCGAAGGGCTCGTCCAGTGGCTCTTCCTCAACAAGAAACTCAACCATTGGAAATCGACCCGGGCGACGGCCGAGGTCATCTACTCGGTGGCCTGGTTCCTGAAGAAGACGGGAGCGCTGGGAGCGCGGGAGACGGTGACGGCCGAGGCCTGCGGCGCGAAAACGACGTTCACCTTCGAGCCGGACGCGTACACGGGCAAGAAGAACCAGCTGGTGATCGCCGGCGAAAAGCTCGGCCGGATGGGGACGGGGAAGAGCGCGGGGATGGGAACGGGGGGGGCGGAGTGCGCGACGGTGCGGGCGACGAAGACGGGCAAAGGGATGGCCTTCGCCAGCGCGACGTGGCATTTCAGCACGGAGAAGATGCCGGAGAAGGGCGACGGCGACCTGTTCGCCGTCGAACGGACATACTTCAAGCGCGAGAAGAAGGGCGAGGAGGTCGTGCTGAGGCCGCTGGCGGAGGGCGCGGCCCTGGCCGTCGGCGACGAGATCGAGGTCCATCTGTCGATCAGGGCGCGGCATCAGGCGGAGTACGTCCACCTGCGGGACCCGCGGCCGGCGGGGTGCGAGCCGGTGGCGCTCGCGTCGGGCTACAGGTGGGACTCGGGGATAGGGCGCTACGAGGAGATCCGGGACAGCGGCACGAACTTCTTCATGGAGTGGCTGCCCGAGGGCGAGTACACGCTGAAACACCGGATCCGCTGCGCCATGGCCGGGACGTTCAAGGCCGCGCCGGCGACGCTGCAGTCGATGTACGCGCCCGAGTTCGCGGCCTACTCCTCCGGCTCCCTTATAAAGGTTGCCTTGGCTAACGCAAATAGCAGATAATTATATAGTTATTTCAGTTTAAGGGCTGAAAAAGCGGCTTTTTCGGCGGTTTTTAGCCTGAAAAACGCATTTTATAGAAGGTATTTGACGGAAGATGCTACCGGGATCTCGAAAATGTGTTTTTCTTGGGAAAAAAGCGAGATCTATTGATTACGGAAGGCATAAAAAGAGCATTATTTCTTTTGTTTTGTTTTATTTGCGTTAGCCAAGGCACCCAAGTCTGTCTTGATTTGAGTGGTCGAGATGCCTTCAGTCCGGGGCAGGTAAATGACCTCGCAGTAGGGCTTTAGGAAGTCGAATTCGCCTTTCCAGTCCTCGCCGATGACGAAGACCGAGACATGGTTCCTGACGACGTCTTCTATCTTCTGCTCCCAGCACGTCTCCGGGATGACCTCGTCGACGTACTTGATGGCCTCGAGGATCTGCTTGCGTTCGTCGTAGGTGTAGTAGGTCCGCTTGCCCTTGCCGGCGGTGAACTCGTCTGTCGAGAGGGCCACGATGAGGTAGTCGCCGAGCGCCTTGGCCCGGCGCAAAATATTGATGTGACCCCTGTGGATGAGGTCGAACGTGCCGTAGGTGATGACCTTCTTCATTATGGCCGTATCTTAGCCCGAAGCGCTGCCGGTTGACAAGCGCGCGCGGCCCGAATTACCATCCGGCCATGGACAACCGATCCGTACGCCGCTTCCCTCGCCTTCTTCCGCCGATCCACGGCCGGGCTGCCGTCGCCATCCTGACGGCGCTCGTCCTCGTCTGCCTCGCGTCCTTCGCGTCTGTCGCCCGGGCCGCGGCCCCCGCCCGCTCCCCGGCCGCCGCCGTACTTCCGGCCGGATTCGACGCCCTTGTCGACCGGATCATGAAGGCCTTCGACGTGCCGGGCATGAGCGTCGCCGTGGTCAAGGACGGCCAGGTCGTCCTGGCCAAGGGCTACGGCGTCCGCAAGCTCGGCGAGCCGGCGCCCGTCGATGCCCGGACCCTTTTCGGCATCGCTTCGAACACCAAGGCCTTCACGGCCACGGCCCTGGGCCTTCTCGTCGAGGAGGGCAAGATCGAGTGGGACGGCCCGGTCACGCGCTATCTGCCCTGGTTCCAGATGTGGGACCCGTACGTCACCCGCGAGATGACCGTGCGCGACCTGCTCGTCCACCGGAGCGGCCTCGGGCTCGGCGCGGGCGACCTCCTGCTCTGGCCGGAGTCGGACTACAGCCGGCGCCAGATCGTCGGCCGCCTCCGCTTCATCCGGCCGGCCGCGAGCTTCCGCAGCGCCTACGCCTACGACAACATGCTCTATATCGCCGCGGGCGAGGTCATCGAGGCCGTGAGCGGCATGCGCTGGGAGGATTTCGTCGCCGAGCGGATCCTGAAGAAGGCCGGCCTGGCCTCGAGCCGTCCGCGCCACTCGGCCGAGCTGGCCGCCTCCCCCGGCGGGAACGTGGCCATCCCGCACGCGGTCGTCGACGGCCGGCCCGCGCCCGTCGCGGTCAGCGAGAACGACCACATGAACCCAGCCGGCGGCATAATCTCGTGCGCCGAGGATATGGCCCGCTGGATGCTCATCCATCTCGGCGGCGGGAAGCTCCCGGACGGGACGCGGCTCTTCGGCGAAGGGACGGAGCGCCAGCTGACGACGCTGGTGACGCCCATCCCCATCAGCGAGCCGGCGCCGGAGCTGGCCGCCCAGCGCATGAACTTCAGCGGCTACGCGCTCGGCTTCCGGGTCAACGATTACCGCGGCCGCAAGGTCGTCAGCCACACGGGCGGCCTCTCGGGCTACGTCTCGAAGGTGGTCATGGTCCCCGAAGTCGGACTGGGCATCACCGTCCTGACCAACCAGGAGGCGGACGAGGCCTACAACTCCGTCATCTACGCCGTCCTCGACCGCGTCCTGGGCGCGCCGGCGTACGATTGGGCCGCCGCTTATCTCAAAGTCAGCGAACGGGCCGGGGCCCGGACGGACGCGTCGCTGGCGGCGGCCGAGGCCAAGCGGGACCGGACGGCCAAACCGTCGCTCGCGCTGGCCGCCTACGCCGGGGCCTACGAGGACGCCTGGTACGGCCCGATCGATATCACAGTCGAGGGCGGGGGCGCGGGAACCGGGGGAAACGAGGGCGGCCCGGCCAAGCTGGTCATGAAATTCGCCAAGACGCCGGGGATGGTCGGCGACATGGAACCCTGGAGCCGGGAGACGTTCGTCGTCCGGTGGCGGGACCGGGAGCTCCGGGCCGACACCTACGTCACCTTCGTCATCGATCCGGACGGCGCGATCGTCGAGGCCCGGATGAAGCCGTTCTCGCCGGACACGGATTTCAGCTACGACTTCCAGGACTTGTTGCTCAAGAGAGTAGCCTTGGCTAACGCAAATAACAGATAATAAAATGGTTACCGGCTATTTTCGCATAGGGCTCCAGGTTAGGCTGGACAGTTTTACAGGGAAAAAGAGCAATGTGGGGCTATGTAAAGCAAATTGCAGGCGTAGCTTCTAAAACTCCTTTTTTCCCACGAAAAAAGCGCTACCTACAGTTTGGCGAGGGCCTCAAAAAAGCGCTATTTCTTTTCATTTGTTTAAGTTGCGTTAGCCAAGGCACATGAAAAGACGGACGTTCGTCAGGGATTCGGCACTGCTGGGCGGCGGAACGGTTCTATTCGGCGGCGCTTTCGCCTGCCGCAGCGCGGGCATAGGATCACGGGCGGTCGGACTGGCAGCTACCGCGGCTGCCGCAGCCGCCCCACCCTCATCCCCGACCGCAGCCGCCGCTTCTCCCGCCCACAGCCGGGTCGTGGCCGTGGCCGCCGACGACATGCTCATCGACCTCGACTACAATCCGGCGGCCGTCCACCGGGCTTTCGAATCGGGGCTGAAGGAGCTGACCGGAGAGAAGACGCTCGCCGGGGCCTGGTCCTCGCTCGTCTCCCCCTCCGATGTCGTCGGCATCAAGATCAACTGCATCGGCGCGCCGCGGATCTCGTCGTCGATCGCCTCGATCAACGAGACTATCGCTGGCCTCAAGAGCGCCGGCGTCCGCGAGAACGCCATCGTTGTCTGGGACCGAGGCGACCGCGACTTCCGGCGGACCGGCCTGGCCCTCAACCGGAGCGCGACCGGCGTCCGGGTCCAGGGCTGCTCGTCCGAGTGGGAGGGCGTCGTCCCCTGGGTGCCGGGCTATGACCGGAATGTCTTCGTCTCGTTCGAGGACGGAACGCTCAGGAAGTTCCGGGAGCTGGCCGCCCGCGGCTTCACCAGGGACGCGACGCAGCGCGAGATCTTCAACTCGGTCACCTGGCTCTGGACGCTCATCCAGCAGGGCAACGCCAAGGCGGCGAAATACGACAAGGAGATCCGCCGCCTCTATACCGACGCTAACGACCGCGAGGCCATCCGGCGCGTCGCCGACGAGGTCGCCGGCGAGTTCGACGGCGTCGTCATCGAGGACGAGGAGAAGTCCCATTTCGCCGACATCGTAACCAAGGACATCACCAAGCTAGTCAACATCGCTGTCCTCAAGCACAACGAGGACAGCGGCGTCACCTGGGCCGCGAAGAACATCGCCCTGGGTGTGACGACGAACAAAGTCCGGTTCCACATCGACTTCTGCGAGAAGTCGATCCCCGAGATCCTGGCCCAGCCCTGCCTCCGCGACAAGACCGTCCTCCACATCGGCGAGGCGGCCAAGATCTCGACCGTCAGCGTGGCCGGGGCCCAGATCGCCCGCGACAACCGCATCTTTTTCAGCCGCGACCCGGTGGCCATGGACCGGATCGGGCTCGACATCCTCGAGGAGAAGCGGGCGGCCCAGGGGCTCGGATCTATCCGGGCCCAGGCGACGCACATCGCCGCCTGCGCGAAACGGGGGTTGGGGACGGACGACCCCTCGCGGATCGATTATCGTAGCCTTGGCTAAGGCAAATAGCAGATAATATTATAATAATCTAAGATTAAGGGCTCCAAAAGGGCCTTAAATTCACTTTTTCGCCGGCAAATAGCCAAAACCGCATACTCAGGATTCGGGGGATAATCCTGGAAGCGGCTTTTTACGGCCAAAAATCGCGATTAAGCCCTTAAGAAGCGTTTCAGAAAGCGGCTTATTGATTCGTTATCTGTCGGTTGCGTTAGCCAAGGCACATCGCCCAAGCAGCTAATAGCCGCCAGCGGAGTTACTGAAAAGAGGCAAGAGAACGAACTAGACACCTCGCGTGAGAAAAGCGTTTTTTGCCGGGAAAAAGACGGGCTGATTAGTTTTACGATGGGACCAAATTGGCGCTTATTTGTTTATTTTATGCTAGTTGCGTTAGCCAAGGCAGCCCGGAGGACGTCCGGCGAGCCGTAGCTACGGATCCAGCGGCCCTCGAGCTTGGCCCGGAAAGTGGGGTCGCGGGCGACCATCGCCCGGTACAGCCCGGCCGCGTAGGCCTTCTCACCCTCCTCGAGCGTCGGCCACCAGGTGAAATAGAGGAACTGGACGTTGAGGTTTATCGTCTCGTCGGCCGGCTTGAACAGCAGCGCCTGCCTGAAATAGGCCCGGGCCCGGTCCTGGTAGGTCATGAGAGGGAAATTGTAGAGGAGATAGACCGTGCCCATCTCGTAATGCGCGCCGGCATCGATCGGGTTCGCGGCGATGGCCTGGCCGTACCGGGCGACGGCCCGGTCGCAGTACGTGTCGCGGTCTTCGTCACGGCCGGAATCGTTCGCGACCCGGGCCATCTCCAGCTCAAGCCGGGCCGATTCGACCTGGAAGACCGCCAGGGGCGAGACGGACGCGGCTTCGGCCAGGCGCGCCTCGAGTGACGGGAACGCGCTCTCGACGCTTCGGGCCCGGGCCCTTTCCCGCCGGTACGCGGCAAGGTCCCGGAAGCCCGCGAAATCGCGGACGGCCGGGATGAAGACCGCGACCGCCAGGCCGCCGGCGAGAACGAGGCGGAGACAATGGCCGTGGTTTGACGGCCGCCGCCGGGAGCCGAAGGCCGCCTGCCCCTGCCCCTGCCCCTGCCCCCGGGACTTCTCTTTTTCTTCCGCTCGCGACATGTCCCCGTTCCCATCCCCGTTCCTGGCCAGCACGGCGACGCCGAGCATGGCCAGGGTCGTGAAATAGACCGCGTTGGCCGTGATCTGAAGGTTGAAATCCGTGAAGCCGTGGACGAGCAGGGCCGCGACCCCGAGGATGGCCCCGAGCCCCAGGCCCTTGGCGAACGAGCTCCGGCGCCGCCTCCACATCCCGGCGAGCCAGATGACGAGCCCGATCCCGGCGACGGCGAGCGCCACGCCCCCGACGATCCCGTTCTCGGCCGCGGTCTCCAGGTAATCGTTGTGGGCGAACGACAGCCGCAGCCTGTCGTCGACCTTCTCGTACATGGCGTAAGCGTTGACGTAGGTGCCCTTGCCCGTCCCCGTCCATGGGTAATCGCCTATCATCTCGAGCGTGTTCCTATAGAACGTCCGGCGGGCCTCCGCCGAGATGTCGACCTCCGAGAACCGCCTGATGACCGGACCGATCCCTATCCAGACAGCCGCGGCCATGATCAGGACGAGGACGAGCCTGACGATCCGGCCGAAGCGGCGACGGTCATCAGGCCCGTCATGCCCGGCCCGCCCGCCATGCCGGCCGATATGTCCGTTTCCCGGCCCGCCCGACTCTGCGCCCCCTTCTCCTCCACCTTCCCCGTCCTCCTCCGAGAACTCGCGCCACGAGGCGACCGCCGCAGCGGCCAGCACCGCGGTGACGGCCAGGACCATGATGCCCGACCGCGATTTTGAGAAGATGAGCCCGACTCCGATGAAGACGGGCGCCAGCCCCAACAAGAGCGTCCACTGCAGGCTCTCCTGGCTGAACCAGAGGATCCGCCGCCGCAGCGACAGGCCCTTCTCCATGGCGAAATAGCGGGCCTTGACCAGGAGATAGCCGAGGCTCAGGGGAAAGGCCATCTCCATGAATCCGGCGAAGTGGTTGCGGTTGACGAACGTGCCCGTGACCGCGCCCAGGCCGTAATGCTTGGGCCGGCCGAAGATCATCTCGTGGCCGCTGAGGGTCTCGGCCAGGCCATAGAAAGCCTGAAACAGGGCGGAGGCCAGTATGACGATGACCATGATCTCGGCCCGGCCGCGGCTCCGGACCGTGCGCAGGACCAGGTAGCCGAAGAGGCCGTAGCAGACGATCAGGACCAGCTCGTAGACGCTCGCCGCCGGGTTGAGCGAGAGCCTCAGCCACGACGAGGGCGCCGTGATGGCGTCGCGCACCAGGCCGGCGTGGATGCCGTAGGCCCGGGGCGACAGGACCTTGACCAGGGCCGCCGGGATAGGAGCGATCTGAAGGGCCGAAAAACCCAGGAAAACGCCGATCAGCACCTTGACGAAGCCGGGCAGACGGCCGTCCAGTCGCCTGTCGCCGTTGGCGCGACCGCCCGATCCATACCGGCTGGACAGGCCTGGACCGAGGATCCGCTCCTCCTGCCACTCGGCCAGCCCGGAACGGACCGATCGGCGGCGGCCGAAAAGGCGGCTCCCGACGTAGAGCAGGAACAGGGATATGGTCGCCGCCTCGAAGACGAACACCGACCATTCCTCGACCGACCCGATTGGCAGAGGGACGAAGACAAGGACGGCGCAGAGACCTCCGAAGACGATTCGATCGATCACGATTGTTCCGTGCGGATATATTATTGGATATGAGGGAGGAGGGTCAAGGGAAAGGATAGATAAGAAGGGATCAATGAAACTTCCCTCTCAGCCCGGCGGGCTCCTCCGGACCGGCAATGATTATCGCTCCCTCATCTCCGCAGCCTTCCGTCCGCCGCAGAATGGGGCTTTGCAGGAAGGAACCTGGTCTTCGCAAAGCGGCAAGCCTGCCGTTTTGCGAAAACCAAGTCGCTTCTTTCTCTTCAAAGATAATGGGAAAAAGGAAGGGAAAGAGGACGGAGGGGGGGATCCAGCGAAAGACGGCCTGGAAGAATAGCCGAGAGTGCTTCTACTCCGGCTTGGCTAACACTAATAAAAGATAATATTCATTTTGCACTGCATGCGGGGTCGTTTCAAAACTCGCTATCGTGGCTTTTCAGGTGGAAAAACGCAAATACGGCTGGTCTCTGTCTTGAAACTCTGGAAAGACATACAAGCTCTTTTTCGCCGGAAAAAGAGGTCCTTCAAACTGAAGGCAGGGAACGGTATTCCAGCTATTTCTTTTTTTTGCCGATGTTTACGTTAGCCAAGGCAAATCAGTCGATGATCGGAGAGGCTTCTTCCTCGGCCAGCGCGACGGCGAACAGCGCGATTTCCACCGCGGCCACGACGGTCAGGATGCCCGCCGGCGACTTGAAGAAATCGACGATGGTCGCCTTCTTCTTCCAGGTGCTGCCCTGCTGCAGCATGACCGGGGAATTGCCCGGCTTCATGGCCACCGAGAGCTTGGCCAGCGAGTCCGCCTTGATCATGATGCTGTAATGGAAATTGTAGGAGCCGCTCGGCCCCTGGACGCCCATCACGTAGCGCCCTTCCTCGATCGCCGGGATCTTGTACATCCCGTCGGGGTCGCTCGGTTCGCTCTCATATTCCTTCTGGGTGCTCAGGTTCCGCAGCCTGACGACGGCGTTGCGGACCGGGGTCCTCATATCTTCGTTGTAGATATGGCCGACCAGCGCTCCATTCCCCCTCGGGGCCGCGAACTGCGGCAGCGGAACAATCAGCAGGACGAAGGCTCCGATCACAAAAGCAACAAGGCATTTCTTCATGCGCGCTCCTCCCTTCCGGGGCTTTCTTTATGATTATTCATATCAGCGGGTTATGTCAAGGAAAATTATCGGACGCGGGCTCGACGGGGCTCAGCGGATCGGCGAGACCTCTTCTTCCTTCTTGGTCAGCTCGTAGATGCCGAACCCGGCCCCGCCCGCCGCGGCCACGATCAGCAGCACGCCCCCGGGCGTCGCGAAGAAGCTCTTCTTCCCGGCCAGGCTGCCGCCCCGGCCCTCCAGCATCCCGCCCGGCTGGAGCTCGACGGACAGCTTGGCCGTCTCGCCGGCCTTGATGTAGACGCCGTAGTTGAGGTTGAAGTCCCCGGCCGGCGTCGTGACGCCAAGCGTGTACCAGCCTTCCTCGATCATCAGGATCTTGTAGTTGCCCTTGGCGTCGGTCGGCGGGCTCGTGAATTCCTTCTGGGTGTTGAGATTCCTGATCTTGACGACGGCGTTGGCCACCCGGGCCCTCATGCCCTCGGAATAGACCGTTCCCAGGAGGGTCCCCTGGCGCGCCATGGGCTTCGCCTGTTCCTGGCCCAGCGGCCCCCGGGCCAGGCCCGGAAGCGGCAGCGTCAGGATAACGAAGGCGGCGATCGTCGCTCCCGCCAAGGCCCTGGACCGGAACGCGCGTGATTTGATCATCCCCTCACTCCTTGGGCGCATTATACTATATTGTTAGTCGGTCAAGAAGGGAATTATTTGATCTTCAGGACTTCGTCCCCTCCGCCCTCCGCCGTCATCCGCGGCGGACGGCGCGGCATCCCCAGCAGCCGCCGCGTCCAGGCCTTGCGCCGGAGGGGGTTCTCGGGCTCGCCCCAGTCCGGCAGGGCCTTGTTGTCGAGCACGGCCCGCGGGATCTCGGTCACCATGGCCTTGGCCTTGCCCTCGCCGACGATCTTCGCCGCCGCCTCGACGGCCCGGCTCAATCCCGGCGGCCGCCCGATGGCCCGGTGGGCGTCGCTGGCGATGATGTGGACAAGGTTGTTGATCATGAACAGGCCGGCTGTCTGCCGGACCTCTTTCCCCAGGTCCCCGGTCAGGCTGGCCGCCGTCACCTGGGCGGCGCAGCCCATGGACACGAACTCGAAGAGCAGCTCCGGCCGGGCGGCGAAACCCCGGTTCCGCTCCGGGTGGCTGATGATGGGCACGAACCCCCTGCTCATCAGCTGGGCCAGCATGTTGCCGGCGCCGGCCGGCACGCCCTCGGAGGCGAACTCGAGGAAGACGTAGCTCGTCCCGTCGACGGTGAACCGGTACTTCTCGACGGCCCGGACGACCTCGGCGTGAACGAAGACCTCGGCCCCCCAATGGACCTCGAGGCCGATCCCGGACTCCCGGACCTCCTCGCCGAACTCGACCATCCGCTGCCGCAGCACGCCCAGGTCGTCCTGGTGCCGGGTCATGCGGAAGATGTGAGGGGTCAGGCAGATGGCCGTCGTCCCGTCCTTCTCGGCCAGGCGGCACATGGTCCTCGCCTGGGCCCGGTCGTCGGGCCCGTCGTCCCAATCCCAGAGGATGTGGGTGTGCAGATCGATCATCTTATCTTGTTCGCTCCGGCGCGCGCCGGGTCTCAGGACTTATGATACCCGCCGTAATAATCCTTGTAATAATAATACCCGCGGTGCGGCATGTTGACGTTGTTGATGACGACGCCGAGCGTCCGGACCTTGAGCAGGTCGAGCTTCTCCCGGGCCTTCCTCAGCGCCTCCCGCGAGGTCTTGTCGCCTTGCACCACGAGGACCATGCCGTCGACCTTGGCCCCGAGCACCAGCGCGTCGCTGATCTCGAGCATGGGCGGCAGGTCGAAGAGCAGATAGTCGCACTCCTCGGCCATCATCCGGATGAACCGGGTCATCTTCTCGGAGCCCAGCAGCTCGGCCGGGTTGGGCGGGATCGGCCCGGCGTTGACCAGGAACAGGTTCGGGATCTCGGTCGACTTGATCACGTCCTTGATCGCCACGGAGTCCGTCAGGTAGGTCGTCAGCCCGAACGTGTTCTTGACCCGGAAGACCCGGTGCTGCCGCGGCCGCCGCAGGTCGGCGTCGACGATGACCACCGTCTTGCCCGACTGGGCCAGGGTGACGGCCAGATTGGACGCGGTGACCGTCTTGCCCTCCCCGGGCAGGGCGCTCGTGACGGCCACCGTCTTGACCGGGTGATCGGCCGACGAGAGCAGGAGCGCCGTCCGGATCGAGCGGTAGCTCTCGGCCAGCCTCGAGTGGGGGAAGTACTGCGGCACGAGCTCGATCGCGCCGGGGTGCTGGGCCTTCTCGACCTCGGCCACGAACGGGGCCGCCGGCGCTTCCCCGGCCCCCTCCCCCGCCGCGCCCGCCGCGGCGGCCAGCTTGGCCGGCTCCTTGCCGCTCTTCAGCCTGCGCCCGTAATTGTAGGCCTTGTTCGTGCCTTCGAGGCTGAACTTGGGGACGACGCCGAGGGTCGGCAGCCCGGCGTAGCGCTCGACATCCTCGCTCGTCTTGACGCTGTTGTCCAGGACATCGAACAGGAAAGCCAGCCCCACGCCCCCGGCCAGCCCCAGGAGGAGGGCCAGGACGAGGTTGCGCTTCTTGTTCGGGCTCGACGGCCGCACCGGCACCCGGGCCCGGTCCACGACCCGGATGTTCGACGTCCTCAGGCCCTTGAGCCGGGCCTCGACGCCGGTCTCGCTCTCCCGCCGCAGCAGCGAGTCGAGGAGCGTCTTCTTGTTCTGGATCTCGACCTTGAGGCCGTTGTAGAGGACGGCGCTCGAGTTCATTTTGAAGGCCTCGCCCTTCTGCTCGTTGAATTCCGACTCGAGCGACCGCTCCCGGCTGAGGGCCGTCTGGTATTCCGAGTAGGCGCCCTTGACCAGGTTCTGGGTCTCGCCCTCGAGCGATTTGCGGGACGCCTCGGTCTCGACCTTCATCCGCTGCAGCTCGGGGTAATCCGGCTGGAAGCGCTCCTCCATCTTCTGGGTCTCGCGCTTGAGCCGGACGTAGTCCTCGCGCAGCTTCTGGATGAGGGGATTGGTGAAGGCCTCGGGCACGTAGTCCGGGCTTACGTTCTTCAGCCCGTTCCAGGTGGCCTCCTTCTGCGACCGCTCGATCTGGGCCTCGGTCAGGGCCTTGTTGAGCTGGCTCAGCCGGTCGATGACGGTCGTCTCGCTGTCGCTGAGGGCGACGATGTTGGCCTGGGCCTCGTAGCCCTGGAGCTCCTTCGACTTCCGCTCGATCTCGCCCTGGAGCCCCTTGATCTGCTCGGTCAGGAAGGTCGTCGCCTGCTCGGTCGCGGCGTACTTCATGTTGATGTTGAGATCGATGAAGGCCGCGGCCAGCTCGTTGACGCAGTCGGCCGCCAGCTTGGGGTCGCGGGCCTCGAACGAGACGTCGACGAGCCGCGTCAGCCGCACCGGCTTGACCGTCAGGCGCGACAGGAAGGTGTCGATGAGCCCCTCGCGGAAGACATGATCGGACGGGTCGGCGGGCTTCTTCCGGGTCTCGGGCTTGCCGATGAACTCGGGGTCCTGGTAGAGCTTGAGCCGCTCGATGACCGTGTCGGCCAGCCCCCGCCCGCTCAGGAGCCGGTACTGCGTCTGGTAGAAATCGTCGCGCATCGACTCGATCTGGAGCACCTGCTCGAACGAGAGGATGTTCGGTTCCTTCTCGACAAGGAGCTGGGACTTGGCCGTGTAAACGGGCTTCTGGATGAACGTCCAGAAGGCGCCCAGGATGAACACGGCCAGGGTGACCGCGAGGACGGTCCCCTTGCGCCGCATGAGGCGGTCCCAGTAGTCGCGGAGGTTGATCTCCTGCGGCTCCGAGACCTCGTAGTCGGCCAGCTGGATCTCATTCCCATTCTTCATGTCAGGCTTCTTCCTACCAAAAGCTCTCCGGCACGAACACGACATCCCCTTCCTGGAGCCTGACGTCCTTCTTCCGGCCCCTGAGGATATCGGCCAAGTTGACCTTGATCTTCTGCTCCTTGCCGGCGCTGTCTGTCCGGGTGATGGTGACGGATCCCTTCTTCGCCCCCTCGGCCAGCCCGCCCGCGTCGGCGATGGCCTGGAGGAGCGTGACGCCCTCGGACAGCTTGGCCGTGACCGCCCCGGGCCTGGTCACCCGGCCCATGACGAAGACCTTCATCTCCCGGTCGACCGGCACGTTGATGACGTCGTTCGGCTCGATGGGCAGGTTGAGGGCCTGGTTGCCGTTGACCAGCAGGTCCTTGAGGTCGATGGCGATGGTCTTCGTCTGGCCGTCCGGGCCCTCCCGCAGGATGAGGACCCCGTTGCCGGCCGACTCGCTGAACCCGCCGGCCATGGAGATCATCTGGAGGAGGTTCTTGCGGCCGACAAGCTCGTAGCTGCCGGCCTTGACCACCGCCCCGATCACGGCCACCTGCTGGTTCTTGTATTCCTTTATGAAGATCGTCACCTGCGGGTTCTTGACGTACTTGGCGCTGAGCAGGCCGGTCAGCTTCTGGACGACCCCTTCCTGGGTCAAACCCTCGACGACGACGCGGCCGAGGAGCGGCAGGGTCAGCGAGCCGTCCTCCGAGACGCGGACGGTCTGGCTGAGCTGGTCGACCTCGAAGACCTTGACCTCGAGCAGGTCGCCCGGCCCGATGCGGTAGGCCCGGGCCAGGGTGTCTTTCGCGTCCTGCAAGGCCGCCTGGGCCTGGGCTGAGGGTTGGGCCTGCGCCTGCTGCGGCCGGGGCGGAACTTGGGTCCATCCGGGCGCCGCGGCGAGCGCGACGGCCAGGACGATCGCGGCACTCTTCATCTGCATCCTCTCCCATCCCGGGGACGCGAGCAGGAGGGGGACGCGCGCCGACCCTCCCGGATCGGCAACTTTCTCGCGATCCCGCCCCCGGACTCCCGGATCCCGTCTATCCAAGGCTAGAAATCGTAGGCTAAGTTTACCCCAAAGAACGTCCGCTTGTCATCCTCGGCGGCGATATTCGAGTCGCGCGTCCACCAGCTGGCGACGAACCCGAGCGCGGCGCTCTTGACGATCCGGACGTAGACGCCGGCCGAGTGGACCCGGTAATCGTCCCGCCGCTTGGCCTCGAAGCCCGGCTCGATCTCCTGGTCCAGCGGGTAGTCGTTGCGGCCGAAGGAATAATCGTAATCGAAGCGCAGGAAGCGGAAGACGTAGATCGAGGCCCCGGTCCCCGGCCGGCTCTCGACGTAATAGGGGTTGTCGTACCAGAGGGAGAAGCGGACGTCCCGCGCGTACGACGCCCGGATCGCCAGCGGCCGGGCCAGGCGCACCGAGAGCTGCGAGTCGCCGACCAGCCCCCGGAAGTCCCGCCCCCCGGAGTTGCGGATATCGAACTTCTTGTAGCCGATCCGGATGCGGCCGCGGACCCGGCGCCCGAAGGGCGTGAACTCGAGACCGGCGTAGCCGGCGCCGCTCCGCGAATCCCGCAGGAGCGCCGTCGAGGGGAATTCGAACCCGTACTGGCCGTATTCGAGGTCGACGAAGAACCGCTTCCGCGATCCGGCCTGGTAATAGAACGACAGGTTGGCGTAATCCTCGCGCCGGTTCAGCCGCTCCCGGACGTTGAACCCGCCCTCGTACTCGACGCTGGCGTAATCGTACCGGACCGTCCGCCCGGCCAGCGAGAACGAGGTCCTGTGGGCCAGGTTGACCAGCATCGACCCGCCGTAGCCCTTCTCCGTCCGCCGCGGCCGGATGTCGATCTCGGTGTTCCAGCGCTCCCGGGCGTCCGAATAGACGCCCTCGAGCGAGAAGAAGACGCTCTTCAGGCTCAGCTGGGCCGCGCCCCTCGCATAATAGTTCCAGGTCCGCTCGCGCGCCGTCTTCGAGTACCAGACGTATTGCGGCGACCCGTAAGCCGAAAGGATGAATTTCCGGGGAGCAGGAAGATAGATCGTGGCCGCCGGCCCGGCCGTGATCGTGTAATCCTTGACCGGGTCGGAGGCCGCGTAAAAGATGTTCGAGTCCACGCCGGCGTTGGCGATGACCAGCCGGGGCTGGATCTTGAACGGCCCGAAATGCCAGGGCGCCTCGTCGATCTTCTTCCGGAGCTCCAGTCCCCGCCAGGTCTCGCCCCGGGACAGGCAGGGCGCGAGAAGGACGGCGAAAAGAACGGCGGCCGCCAAGGCCGCCGGGGCAGCGGCCTGGCGCGGCCTTCTCATAGCGCCGCTCTCCGGTACCCGATGCCCATCTCCGCGAGGCCGCGGAGGATCCCGTCGACGTCCCCCCTCGTGGCCGCGTCGATGAGGGCGCCGGCGCTCTTCAGGGCGTTCCCGTTGAGCGTTTCGACCGGCGGAGCGATGAAGATCCTTTCGAACTTCGTCGACTTAGTCCGCTCCTCGTCGATCAGGATCTCCTCGTAGAGCTTCTCGCCCGGCCTCGCGCCGGTGAACTCGATCTCTATGTCGTCCTCCCGGTGCCCCGACAGCCGGATGAGCGTCTTGACCAGGTCGACGATCTTGATGGGCTGGCCCATGTCGAGGACAAAGATCTCGCCCTTCTCCCCCAGCGTCCCGGCCTGGATGATCAGGTGGACGGCCTCGGGGATGGACATGAAGTAGCGCCGCATTTCCGGATGCGTGACCGTCACCGGCCCGCCCCGGGCGATCTGCTTCCGGAACAGCGGCACGACCGAGCCCCGGCTGCCCAGGACGTTCCCGAACCGGACACAGGCGAACTTGGTCCCGTTCGACTTGGCCGCGTTCTGGACGACGACCTCCCCGATCTTCTTCGTCGCCCCCATGACGCTCGACGGGTTGACGGCCTTGTCGGTCGAGATGAAGATGAACCTCTCGACCCCGGCAGCCGCCGCCGTCTCGACGATGTTGATCGTCCCCAGGACATTGTTCAGGATCGCCTCGGCGACGTTGATCTCCATCAGGGGGACATGCTTGTGGGCCGCGGCGTGGAAGACGACCTCCGGCCGGTATCTCTCGAAGAGCACATTGAGCCGGTCGCCGTTCTTGATGTTGGCTATGACGGGATCGATCACCACGCCGCCGACGCCCCTCGCCTGCAGATCGTTGTCGATCTCGAAGATGCTGTTCTCGTCCTTGTCCAGTAGGACGATCTCGGAAGGCCCCATGGTCGCGAGCTGGCGGCAGAGCTCCGAGCCGATCGAGCCCCCCGCGCCGGTCACCAGGATGCGCTTGCCGCGATATGCCTTGGCGACCTCCGGCAGGTGCTTCTTCAACTGAAAAACGCTGCGGCCCAGGAGGTCCTCGATATCGATCTCCCGGACCTTGGTGATCTTGACCTTGTCATCGAGCATCTCGAAGAGGCCGGGCACGATCCTGACCTTGAGCCCGGCGCTCTCGCACAGCCCGACGATCCGCCGGACGTCCTTCGACGAGGCGTTGGCGATGGTGATGAGGGCTTCGTCGATGCGGTGCTTCGCCGCGATCTTCGGGATGTCCGCCGTCTCTCCCAGGACACGGACGCCTTGGATGTTCCGGCCTCTTTTTTCGGGATCATCATCCACGAGACCAACAACGGTCACCCCCAGGTCGGCCCTCTGCTGAAGCTCCTTGACGACCATATTGCCCGCGTCTCCGGCGCCGATAAGCAGCACGTTCTTCCGGAGACCGCCGTTCTTCTCCTTCAGGTCGCTGCGCGCCCGGCCCTCGGCCGTCAGCCGGCGCACCATCCGCACGCCCAGCGTGCCGAGCGTGGCCAGCAGAAGCTCGATGATGATGACGCTCAAAGGGACCCGGAGCAGGCCGAGGCGGGCGGGCGCGAAGAACCTCGATCCCAGGAGGACCGGCGTGAGCGGGACGAGGGCCCCGAAGATGGCCAGGGAATCCCGGATGGAGACGTAGCGCCAAACGATCGAATAGATGGAGAAGACCTGGAACAGGGCGATCCGGGCCAGGACGACGAAGGGGGCCAGGGTGATCATCTGGGCCATGAAGCCGCCCGTGGGCAGGCCCTCGAAGCGGATGACGTACGCTGCGATCCAGGCGGTCGTGAAGACCACGGCGTCGACCAGGACCTGGTTGACCTTTCGGAAAAACGTGCGCTCGAAATCTATCATGGTGATTCTGTTGGGCTGATTCTAGTGATACCATGACAGACTGTCAAGGCATCCAAGAGCCCGGAAACGATGCCGCAACCGTTTCTTATCGAGGCGACACCCCCCTGCCGCCGCGAGAGGGAGCCCGATCGCGGCTCTTCTCCGGCGGCGCGCCGCCGTTCCCGCCGCTCGGCAGGCCGGCGCTCTCAGTGCTTTGCGGTCTTCCGGACCTTGTCCTGGCCGCTATTCTTTTGCCCGGGCCCTTTCTGATCGGGACCGGAGGCGGAGTTCTCCGCTTCACTGCAAACGAATCCCGGCTCGCCGGGGCCCGCCGGCCGCAGCGTTCCGGGCTCGCGCTTTTCGAACGGATCAGGGTTGCGTTCCTCGATGGGCGCGAATTTCGATCCGCCGGGGCCGCGGCTCGACTCGTCCCGGAACCCGACCGCGCCTTCCGGCCCGGAGGCGACGCCGAGCGCCGGCGGTGAAACCGGCTCGGCGCCGTCAATGGCGGCGGCCGCCGCGGCCGCGAGGCCCGCTCCGGCGTAAGCCGGCCTCATCTTCCCGGCCGAGATATCGCGCGCCGTCGATCCGAGGAGGACCCAGGCGTTGTTGTGCGAATACCGGGCCCAGACGCCGCCCTGCGTCGGCCAGATGCCGATGAGGTCGTCGGTCCCATCCCCGTCGATGTCGCCCGTCGTGATCAGGGTCGCCGGAGAAGCCAGCTTGACCCAGGCGCCGGTGATCGAATTCCGGTAAAAGGCGCCCTGGCCGTCCCAGGTGCCGAGCAGGTCGTCCCGGCCGTCGCCGTTCATGTCGCCGGAGGCGATGTGCCGCGCCGTCGACGAGATCTGGGCCCAGGCGTTGTTGTGCGAGTACTTGACCCAGATGCCGCCCTGGCTCGGCCAGAGCCCGATGAGGTCGTCGACGCCGTCCCCGTCGAGATCGCCGCAGGCGATCATGGTCGCCTGCGAGGCCATCCTCACCCAGGCGCCCGTGACGGAGTTGCGGTAGAAGACGCCCTGGCCGTCCCACGTGCCGAGCAGGTCCACGCGCCCGTCCCCGTTCATGTCCCCCGCGGCGATGTAGACAGCCGTCGAGGACAGCCGGGCCCAGGCGTTGTTGTGCGAGTACCTGACCCAGATGCCGCCCTGGCTCGGCCAGAGGCCGGCCAGGTCGTCGATGCCGTCGCCGTCGAAATCCCCGACCGTGATCATGGTCGCGGGAGAGGCCAGGCGGACCCAGGCCGCCGTGTCGGAGTTCCTGTAATAGACGCCCTGGGCGTCCCAGGTCGCCACGAAGTCGTCCTTCCTGACGGCCAGGGTGAAATTAGCGTCGGATTCGTCCGAGGTCCCGCCCTGCCAGACGAGGACCCGGTAGTCCGTCCCGGCCGTCTCGTTCGAGGCTATCGTCCAGGCGAATGTCCCGGCGGAGGCCGCGGCCGTCCCCAGGGTCTTGGCGTAGACGCCGCCCTTATAGAGGTCGATCGTGACGTCGCCGGCGAGCCCCGTGGATGTCCACGTTATATCGTGGCTCGACCCGGCCACCCAGCTTTCGCCGCCGTTGGGCGCGGTGACCGTGATCGTCGCCCCCACGACCTCCGCGGCCGCGTAATCCTGGGCGAGTTGATCCTCCGTGACCGTCGTATATGTCCGCGAGGGAGGCGTGAACGCATAGCCGTCGAGGGCCGGCGTCACCGTGCCGCTCCAGCCGGCCGATGTGGTCACGTCATAGGCCCCGGAGGAATTCGTCACCGGATTGCCCGGCAGCCCCGACATGAGCACGCCCGCCAGGGGCGACCCGCCGACGAGCACCGTGCCGGCGATACGGACGTTGACCTGGGTCCAGGCAGTGGCCCAGGCTTCGGCGCTGTCGTGGCTGTCGAGGGCGCTTTGATTCCCGGTGTGCGCATCGGTGTGCGTCCGGACCACGAAATAATAGGTCCGGCCCGGCGTCAGGCCGGCGACCTGGAGCGACGCCACCCCCTTGTTCAGGGTGTGGCCGATATCCGCGTAGGGGCCGCCGGCGGTCTCCGAGGACAAGAGCGCGTAGTACCCGCCGTGGGCGGTGTAAGCGATGGTCGTCCAGGAGACGAGGATGTTCGCCCCGTCGAGAGCCGTCGCCGTCACGCCGGTTGGCGGGACCGTTTGGGTCGAGGCCCAGTCCGCGTCCTTGGAATCCAGGAAGGCCGTCACGGCGGAGTCGGTCGCGTAGAGGGAGTTGTAGCCGATATCGGTGCCCTCGGGCAGCAGGGCGGTCAGGTTCGTGATCGAGGCCGGGACGGGCCCCTCGAGGGCGTTGCCGTGGAGATGCAGGTACTGGAGGCTGACCATGTTGCCCAGGGACGACGGGATCGTCCCGGTCAGCATGTTCTCGCACAGCCAGATGTCGACCAGGCTCGTCAGGGAGCCGAGCTCCGTCGGGATGGCCCCGCTCAGATGGTTCTTGTCGAGCCGCAGATAGAGCAGGGAACCCAGGTTGCCCAGGGTCGCCGGGATCGAGCCCGTGAGCTCGTTGTGGCCCAGGTAGAGATAGGTCAGCCCCGACATGTTGCCGATCTCCGCGGGGATCGACCCGGTGATGCTGTTGTTATGAAGAAGAAGCTGCTGGAGCGTCGAGAGATCGCCCAGCTCGGCCGGGAGGGGGCCGCCGAGCTGGTTGAACTGGATGGTGATGCTGACGACGCTCGACAGCCCTCCGATCTCCGGAGGGATGGCCCCGGACAGCTGGTTGAACTCCAGATGCAGGTTGACGAGGCTGGCGAGGTTCCCGATCTCGGGGGGGATCGATCCGGTCAATTGGTTATGGCCGAGCTCGATCTCCTCCAGGAGCGCCAGGTTGCCCAGCTCCGGCGGGATCGTGCCGCTCAGCTGGTTGTGGCTGAGATAGAGCGCCTGAAGGTTGGCCAGATTCCCGATCTCGGGGGGGATCGATCCGGTCAGGCTGTTGTTATGGAGGAGCAGGCCCCGCAGGCTGGTCATGCCGCCGAAGCTGGCGGGGATGGAGCCCGTCAGCTGGTTGTTGTAGCAATTCAGCAGGAGGAGGCTCGTCAGGTTCCCCAGCTCGGCCGGGAGGGACCCGCTGAACTGGTTAACGTTGAGCAGGAGGCTCTGGAGCGAGCCCAGGTTCCCCAGGCTTCCGGGGATGCTCCCCGTGAACTGGTTCTGGTAAACATCCAGGGCGGTCAAGTTCGTCAGGTTCCCCAGCTCGGCCGGGAGGGAGCCGGAGAAGGAGTTCTGATAAAGATGGAGGAGCGTCAGGCCGGTCAGGTTGCCAAGGCTCGAGGGCAGGGAGCCGCTGAGCTGGTTCGTATGGAGGTTCAGGGCGGTCAGGCCGGTCAGGTCGCCGATCGCCGCGGGCAGGCTGCCGATCAGGTTGTTGGAAGACAGGTTGATGGCCGTGACCGTGGTGTTCGACGCGCCCGTGGTCACGCCGCGCCAGGTGTTTTCCGTGCCCGGCATGGCAAAGCCGTCCGTGTCGAGAGGCGGCGTCTTCCAGCCGGTATTGTTGGTCCAGGAATCTCCGCCCGTGGCGTTATAGAGCGCGATGAGGGCTTGCCGCTGGGCGGCGGGGATCGCCCCCAGGGCCGAAATCCCCAAGCCCATGAAAAGGATCAAGACCGCAATGACAGCTGTTCTTTTCATTCCGTCCTCATTATTTTATAGAAGGGTCCCATCCCGGATTCCCCCGCCGGGAAGAGGACAGGATAGCACACCTGTCCCCCAAAAATAAACACGATCCAATTTTCCGCTTCCTTCCTTGAAAACCGCCTTAATTATCCTTTGTTTTTCAGCGACTTGTCAACCTTTTTCGGCTCCTTGCGGGGATTGATATCGTTGCCGGAACCAGGCGAGAGATTCGCCTGGGACGTCCATTTGAAGCCCTTCTCCCCGGGGCCGGGCTTCTTCGGACCATGCCCAAGCGAAGGCCCTTTGCCGGGTACCAGGTTCTCGCGGCCCTCCGGCCGGAAATACCGCCCTCCGGGACCGTTGTCGGAGAGATCCAGGACCTTCGCTGCCGTACCCGGCCCTTCGGCCTGCCCTCCGGATGGTGCAGTCAACTCCTCGGAGGCCACAGAGGCTTGAGAGGTCCCTTGGGATCTCATCTTGCCGGCCGAGATATCCACGGCCGTCGAGCTCAAAAGCGCCCAGGCCCCCGTCTTGGAATACTTAACCCACACGCCGCCCTGGGTCGGCCAGATCCCGATCAGGTCGGCCTTCCCGTCCCCGTCCAGGTCGCCGCAGGCAACCTGCGTCGCGACTGAGGCCATCTTCACCCAGGCGCCCGAGATCGAATTCCGGTAGAAGACCCCCTGGCCGTCCCAGGTGGCGATAAGGTCATCCCGGCCGTCGCCGTCGGCGTCGCCGACACAGATGTCGCGGGCCGTCGAGGACAGCTTCGCCCAGGCCCCGGTGTGCGAATATTTCACCCAGACGCCGCCCTGCGACGGCCAGATGCCCGCCAGGTCGTCCGTCCCGTCGCCGTCGAGGTCTCCGGTCGTGATCAGGGTCGCCGGGGAGGCCAGCTTGACCCAGGCCCCGCCGATCGAGTTCCGATAGAAGACCCCCTGGCCGTCCCAGGTCCCGAGCAGGTCCTCCCGGCCGTCGCCGTTCATGTCCCCGGCCGCGATATGCACGGCCGTCGAGGACAGCTTGGCCCAGGAGCCGCTCTGCGAGTACTTGACCCAGATCCCGCCCTGGCCCGGCCAAAGTCCGATGATGTCGTCGATCCCGTCGCCGTCCAGGTCCCCGGCCGCGATCATCGTGGCGGGTGAGGCCAGCTTGACCCAGCCCCCCGTATCGGAGTTCTTGTAATACACGCCCTGGCCGTCCCAGGTGGCGAGGAAGTCCTCCTTGGCGACGGCCGCAGCCGCCGCGGCATAGTCCTGAGCGGTCATGTCCGCCGCGACCGCCTCATAGGCCCGGTTGGCCGGGGTGAAGGCATAGCCCGCAAGCGCCGGCGTCACCGTGCCCGACCAGCCGTCCGGCACCACGGCAGAATAGCTCCCGCCGCCGCCCGTCACCGGGTCGCCGGGAAGTCCGGACATGAGAACGCCGGCCAGGCCGGCGCTGTTCAAGGTCACCGCGCCCGAGATCGTGCGCGTGACATAGGCCGCGAAATCCTGACCGGCCGCCGAGGCGGTCACGTTGTCATAAGCCCTGGTCGCCGGAGTGAAGGCATGGCCCGTGAGCGCCGGCGTCACCGTGCCCGACCAGCCGTCGGCGACGACGGCGACATAGCTGCCGGCGCTCGTCGTCGTCGGCGTCCCGGGCAGACCGGTCATCGTCACCCCGGCCAGAGGCAGGCCCCCGAAGGTGACCCGGCCCGAGATCGTGTGACCGAGCCCCGTGTATTCCCCGATCGTGATGGACAGCTCCCGGGTCGCGGCCTGCTGCGGCGACGTCGAATCCGTCAGCCGGACGACGAAGGTGAAGGCGCCGGTCATGGCCGGCACCCCGCTGATCTCTCCCCGGCTGTTCATCGCCAGGCCGTCGGGCAGGGCCCCCGAATCGATGCTCCAATAATAGAACGGCCGCCCGCCCGAGCCGGCCAGGGCGCCGCTGTAAGCGACCCCCAGCTCCCCGGCGGCCAGCGACTCGGTCGTCACGGCC